>JACPQU010000063.1 GCA_016190305.1 Bacillota bacterium | reverse complement strand
GCTCAGGTTGAAGATCTGGATCCTCGTACTGTCCCTGGGAGCCCTGGTTCTCTTCTGGGAGATCAGGCATCCGCTCGATCGGCCCCTGGAGATCATGGTCCTGATCTTTGGTTTTCTCACGCTCCTGGCCGAGGCTCTGCCGGTCACCCTTCCCAAAGGGGGCCAGACGGTCTCGGTAGGGTTTGCGATTGTCTATGCGGCGGTGCTCATCGGGGGGCCTTACGCGGGCGGGCTGGTGGCGGCAATCGGCGCCATCAGCATCAAGGAACTCACCGGGGAGCGGCCTTCCTTCCGAACCCTTTACAATTGCTGCCAGTGGTTCGTTTCGGCGACTCTGGCCGGGCTGGTCTTCGTTCACACTGGGGGAAGACCCCTGGAAATCAGCTTCCCTGGAGACGTTCTTGCACTCATCGCCTCGGCGGCAGTCCTCTTCACCCTCAACTCCTTCTTCACCCTGGCCGCTGTGGCCTGGGCCAACCGCATGTCCTTCGTGCAGGTCTGGTGGACGAGCGTCCGCTCAGTGATGGCCAGCTACCTCAGCCTTGCACCCATCGGCATCCTGCTGGCGGTGGTTTTCCGCTACACCGGCCCGGCGGGCGTTCTGCTGTTTTTGGTGCCGCTGGCGGTGGCCCGCCTCAGCTTTCACCTCTTCATCAAGATGCGCGAGAACTACATGGAAACCATCAAGGCCCTGATCCAGACCATTGAGGCCAAGGATCCTTACACCAGAGGACACTCGGAGAGGGTGGGCGAACTGGCTCGGGACATCGCCCGCGAACTCGAACTGAGCGAGGACAGGGTGGAAGTGCTCGAGTTCGTAGGAATCCTGCACGATGTTGGGAAGATCGGGATTCGAGAATACGTGCTAAACAAGCCAGGTCGGGTTACCGACGAGGAAAGGGAGCAAATCCGGCAGCATGCCGTGATCGGCGCCGACATCATCAAGGAAATCGGGTTTCTCAAGCCTTACGCTTCATGGCTCCTATACCATCACGAGTGGGTGAACGGGATGGGCTATCCCGCAGGCCTTCAGGCAGAGGAGATCCCGCTGGAGGCCAAGATCATCGCCGTTGCCGACGCATTCGATGCCATGACCTCCCGTCGGTTGTACCGGGACCTCTGGACAGTGGCCAAGGCGGTGGAGGAACTGGAAAACTACGCCGGAACCCAGTTCGATTTACGGGTGGTTCAGGCCCTGGTTCGGGTTCTTCGGAAAAAGGGGTGCATCCACACCGGTGCTCGCTGACGCGGTGATCCTGGCCCTGATCATCGGTTTCCTGCGTGGCGGCCGGCTCAAGACCCTCGGCGATTTCACCCTCAAGGGAGCCTGGATCGCCGGCTTGGCCCTGGCCCTGCGGATGGGTCTCACCTTTTTGGGGCTGCGGGGAAACCCCGTGATCCTCGCTTACGGCGGATTGTTCCAAATCCTGAGCTACCTGCTGCTCCTCGGGGTGGTTTGGGCCAATCGGCGCACTCCGTGGATGAACTTGATCGGCGCGGGCATCCTCCTCAATTTTCTGGTGATTGTGACCAACGGGGGTCATATGCCCGTCTCGCTGGAAGGCCTGCGGATCGTGGGACTGGAGGAATGGGCGCAGTCCCTGGAGACGGGAAGCTACGTGACGCACGTGGCGATGAATGCTGAAACCCGCATCCCTCTGCTGGCCGATCGGATCCCGGTTCCTTCCCCTTACCCCCATCCACGCCTGATCAGCTTGGGCGACCTGGGGCTTGCCGCCGGGATCTTCCTGCTGATCCAGGGCATCCTGATCCGGCCGGTCCGCCGGGATTCCGAGCACCAGGATCAAACCGGCGAAGCGCTTTTCCGCCGGAAATTGAAATCCGATCAGTGATTCGAATCAGGTGATCGAATCCGATTGGATCAGTATTAATCCGTCACGATCCGTAAACCACACGATTTCCGGCTCCTTCCGGTTCAATTCTCTTTCCTTGTTTAACCGGGGAACAAAGTGATAAAATTCGCCTGGAGGCGGACGGCATGCTTGGTTTGCTCAAAAATCTGGTAGGTAATGAGCGGGAAATCCGCCGGCTTTGGCCGCTGGTCGAAAAGGTCAACTCCTTGGAGCAGGCGGTTGCCAAGATCCCCATGGAGCAATACCCGGCCCGGACCGTGGAGCTCAAAGAGCGCCTGGCCAGGGGCGAACCCCTGGACCAGCTTCTCCCCGAGGCCTTCGCCCTGGCCAGGGAAGCCTCGCGGAACACCGTGGGGATGCGTCCCTTCGATGTACAGGTCATGGGCGGGGTTGTCCTTCACCAGGGCCGGGTCGCCGAAATGAAGACCGGCGAGGGCAAGACCCTGGTTGCGGTTCTTCCCACCTACCTGAACGCCCTCACCGGCAAGGGTGTCCACATCGTCACCGTCAACGATTACCTGGCCCGACGCGACAGTGAGTGGATGGGGCCCATCTACCGCGCCCTGGGGCTCGAAGTAGGGTTGATCCTGCACGGCCTTTCCCACAGCCAGCGGTACGCCGCTTACCGCAAGGACATCACCTATGGAACCAACAGCGAGATCGGTTTCGACTTCCTGCGCGACAACATGGTCGTCCAACGGGAGCAGATCGTCCAGAAGGCCCTCAACTACGCCATCGTGGATGAGGTGGACTGCATCCTGATCGACGAGGCGCGGACCCCCCTGATCATCTCCGGCCAGGCCCGCAAGTCCACCGATCTTTACCACAAGTTCGCCCGTCTCATCCCCCGGCTCCGGGAAGAAGAGGACTACACGGTGGACGAGAAAGCCCATACCGTGGTTCCCACCGAGGCCGGAACCCGGAAGGCGGAGAAGCTCCTCGGGGTCAAGAACATCTTCGACGATTCCAACCTGGAACTGTCCCATCACTTCACCCAGGCCCTCAAGGCCCAGGCCTTGATGAAGCGTGACCATGACTACGTCGTGAAGGACGGCCAGGTGATCATCGTCGACGAGTTCACCGGACGGATGATGTTCGGCCGCCGTTACAGCGAAGGGCTTCACCAAGCCATCGAGGCCAAGGAGGGTCTTCGGGTGGAGCGGGAAAGCCAGACCCTCGCCACCATCACTTACCAGAACTTCTTCCGGATGTACCAAAAGCTGGCGGGGATGACCGGAACGGCCGCCACCGAGGAGGAAGAGTTCCGGAAGATTTACGGTATGGATGTGGTGGTCGTTCCCACCCACAAGCCGATGATCCGCGAGGACCTACCCGATGTCATTTACAAGACCCGGCGGGCCAAGTTCAAGGCGGTGGTGGACGATATCTGCGAGCGGCACGACCGGGGTCAGCCGGTCCTGGTGGGAACCATCACCATCGAGCGTTCCGAGGAGTTAAGCCGGTTCCTCAAGCAGCGCGGCGTCACGCATCAGGTTCTCAACGCCAAGCACCACGAGCGCGAAGCCGAGATCGTCGCCCTGGCCGGACAGCACCGGATGGTCACCATCGCGACCAACATGGCCGGTCGCGGAACGGATATCGTCCTGGGGCCGGAGGTGCCCGGACTGGGCGGGTTGCATATCATCGGCACTGAGCGTCACGAAAGCCGGCGGATCGACAATCAGTTGCGCGGCCGTTCCGGGCGCCAGGGGGACCCGGGTTCATCCCAGTTTTACCTGTCTCTTGACGACGACCTTTTGCGGCTCTTCGGGGGCGATCATATCCGGGGGCTGATGGACCGCCTCGGGGTGGAAGAGGAAATGCCGATCGACCATCCGCTGATCACCAAGGCTATCGAGAACGCCCAGCGCCGGGTCGAGGGTCATAACTTCGACATCCGGCGCCAGGTCCTCCAGTATGACGATGTGATGAACAAGCACCGGGAGCTCATCTACCGCCAGCGCCGCAAGATCCTCGAGAGCGAAGGGCTGCGGGAAAGCGTACGGGAAATGCTGGATGAGGTGGCCGGGCAGATCGCCGACCGGTATGCCAGTTCCCAGGTGCACCCCGAGGAATGGGACCTGGACGGGCTGATCAGCCACGCGGAAAATACCTTCCTTCTCCCCGGCTCCCTGAACGCGGAGGAACTTGCCGGCCTATCCGCCGCGGAACTCCGCGACCATCTGAAATCGCTCGGCCATGCCGGTTACGTCAGGCGGGAAACAGAATTCGGGCCGGAGATCCTGGCAGAACTCGAACGGGTGATCACCCTTAGGGTGGTGGATGATAAGTGGATGGATCACCTGGACGCCATGGACCAGCTCCGCCAAGGGATCGGGCTCAGGGCCTACGGACAACGGGATCCGCTCATTGAATACAGGTTTGAGGCCTACGAGATGTTCCAGAACATGGTGAACTCGATCCAGGAGGACGTGGTCCGCTACCTCTTGCGGGTTCAGGTGAGCCATGAGGGCTCCCGCGAGGAAACGCCGGGCCGACCGGCGACGGTGGTGGAGGGAGGAGCGGTCCCGGTTGCGGGCGGTCCATCCGCCGCGCGCGGTTCAGCGACGCGGGCCGGCGGAGGACATGGCGCGTGGAATTCTCGGAGCGACGCCCCCGCCGCCGATGCCAGGAACAAGCCCGGGCGGAACGACCCCTGCCCCTGCGGGAGCGGGAAAAAGTACAAGCGCTGCTGCGGCGTTTGAAGGTAACGTTTTATTAAATAATAAAAGTTTGAGTTTTTGAAAGGGTGAAGAATCAGAATGTTTACGCTTTTCGAACTCCGGCGCAAGGCGGAGGAACTGGCCCAGAACCTCGAGGAAATGGGGGCTTCTCTTTGACCTCCCGGGCAGCTTGAACCGGCTGAACAGCTTGGAATCGGAGATGGGCAAGCCGGATTTCTGGGAAGATGCGG
>JACPQU010000059.1 GCA_016190305.1 Bacillota bacterium | reverse complement strand
TGAACCTGATCATCGTGGTGGTTTACGCCCTGACCATGTTCAACGCGACGGCGGCGGGGCAGGAGGCGGTGCGCCTGCTCACCCGCGGCCGTTACTCGGCGTGGTTCTTCGGCGGCGTGGTCTTGGTGGGCCTGGTGGCCTCGCTGGCGCTGGCCCTGTACTTCGCGGCCACCGGTTCGCTGGCGGCGCTGGCCTGGCTGGCGGCGGCGGACCTGGTGGGGCACTTTCTCCTGTTCTACCTTCTGCTTAAAGCGGCCCTCTTCAGCCCGATCCTCTAGCCAGCGGGGGCGGGGTTTTTCACCCCGCCCTGGGCAGGGCTTCAATCGCAGCGAGATATTACACTCCCGCCCTGCAATCCGCCGGTGCGGAAGAGGGGGTTAATCCATGGCTCAAGTTGCACCCAGGGAAGCCGTTCGCGAGGATGTTTGGATCCCGACAGTCTGCTATATGTGCTACAACGCCTGCTCCATCCTGGCTCACCGGGTAAACGGCGTCGTGGTGAAGATCGAGGGGGATCCCAAGAGCCCGCATAATACCGGAAAGTGCTGCGCCAAGGGTAACGCGGGGCTCATGAGCCTCTACAATCCCCACCGGATCACCACGCCGTTGCGGCGGACCAACCCGCAAAAGGGCTACAAGGTGGACCCAGGGTTCGAGCCCATCTCTTGGGACGAGGCCCTGGATATCGTGGCGGACCGCCTGAAGAAGGCCCGCGAGAAGGACCCCCGCCGGATCATGCTCTCCTCCTTTGACCTGCACGGCCTGGGTGCCTTCGGGGAGAGCTTCACCAGCGCCCTCGGCACCCACAACGTGTCCTCCGGCCCGGCCGGCTTCTTCTGCGGCAACGGTGTCCACCCGATCACCTGGATGAACCACGGGACCTTTTACGCGGAGCCCGATGTCGATCACTGCAAGTACCTGATCCTCATCGGAAGCCAGGCGGGGGGCGCGGTGCATCTCAACCCTCTGGGGATCGGCGCCCGGATGGCGGAGGCCAGGCTGAAGGGCATGAAGCTGGTCGTGGTCGATCCGATGTGCTGCCAGATGGCCTCCAAGGCGAACGACTGGATCCCCATCCGCCCGGGTACCGATACCGCTTTCGCCCTCGGAATGCTCAACGTGCTCCTCAACGACCTGGGGATCTTCGACGCTCCCTTTATCAAGAAATTCACCAACGGGGCCTACCTGGCCGGGCCGGATGGAAAGTACATCCGCCACCCCGACTCGGGAAGGCCTCTGGTCTGGGATTCCGGATCCGGGACCCCCAAGGGGTTCGATGACGCGACGGTGGTCGATCCGGCCCTGGAAGGCTCCTACGAGGTGGATGGCGTCTCGTGCAAGCCTGGCTTCCAGCTCCTGAAGGAGCACGTGGCCCTGTATCCCCCCGCCAGGGTGGAGGAGATCACCACCGTTCCGGCGGAAACGATCCTGCGGATCGCCCGGGAGTACGGAGAGGCGGCTTCCATCGGGAGCAAGATCGTCATCGACGGGGTGGAGCTTCCCTACCGGCCGGCCCACGTGGACTGGAGCCGCGGGCCCAGTTCTCACGCCCACGGTATGTCGGCCGGGGTGGCCATCCAGCTCCTGAACACCGTCATCGGGGCGGTGGACGTCCCCGGCGGGCACCTGGGGATCAGCGGGAGCGGCCCCAACTGGGCTCCTTACGCCGGCCCGGACGGGCTCCTGACTCCTTCGCCGGATCTGGTCGTCTTTCACCAGCCCTACCCGCCGCGCAAGGTGAAGAAACCGGAGCTTTACGAGGCGCCGGAACTCTTCCCCCTGGCGGTGTACTCGCGCTCGTTGCTGCCGGAAAACCTCATGCATCCCGAGAAGTACGGCCTGGATTACCGGATCGAGGTCTTCATCCACGCTCGGAACAACTACATGATGCAGACCATCCACCCGGAGATCGTGGCGGAGGCCTACCGGCAGATCCCCTTCATCGTCACCTTCGCCCACACGATGGATCCGAGCACCGAGATGGCGGATATCGTCTTCCCGGACACCCACTTCCTGGAGCGGCTTGACTGCTTTCCCAACCGGATCCGGGCCTTTCAACTGGCCAACGGCGGCTACTGGTACTGGATGCTCCGGCAGCCGGTCTCCGATCCGCCCCCGGGGGTCCGCCACTGGGTGTCGGTGCTCTTCGACATCGCCGACCGGGTGGGAATCCTCCCGGATTACCACCGGACGCTGAACCATCTCCTTCGGCTCAAGGGTTCCAACCAACTGGCTGCCGACCAGAAGTACACCTTCGAGGAGGTCAGCGACCGTTGGTGCAAGTCCAAGTTCGGCTCTGAGCATGACCTCGAGTGGTTCAAGAAGAACGGGATCCACACGGAGCCCAAGGACGTGCGCCACGTCTACCAGCTTCCGTTCCTCAACGTGAGGATCCCGCTCTACCACGAGTTCTTCATTAAGGCCGGCGAGGACGTCAAGCAGGTGACCCAGGAACTGGGTCTTCATGACTGGGATACCGACGACTTCGAAGCCATCCCCCACTGGCGCCCCTGCCCCGCTTACAAGGAGAAGGGGGAGCATGACCTCTTCCTGATCAACTACAAGGTGCCTTACCACGCCCAGTCCTACACTTTCGAGAACGCCTGGCTGGACGATCTGACCCAGGGCTACCCGGACGCCCGCTCAGTGCTGATGAACACCGAGACCGCGCGGAGCAAGGGGATCGCCGACGGGGACGAAATCGTCGTGGAGTCCACCAACGGATACCAGAGCCGGGCGGTGGCCCGGGTGGCGGAAACCATCCACCCGGAGGTGGTGGCGATCATGGGCACCCAGGGCCACTGGGTGGACGGACAGCCCATGGCGCGCGGCAAGGGCGTCCACTGGAACTCGATGCTGGAATACGACGTCAAGCGTATCGATAAGCTGTCGGCGGCCCTGGACGCCTGCGTGAAGGTCAAGATCGTCAAGACCTAGCGGAGTCCGTCCATAGCCGTCCATAGTCTGTTCATAGTCCGTTTATTCCCGGCGACGGGGGGCGAAAGTTTGAAGATCAAGGTCGTCTACGTGGGTCCAATCCGCACCCATACCCGTACCGCGGAGGAAGTGCTGGAGGTCGCCGCCGGAACCACGGTAAGCGGCCTCTTGGCCTTGCTTTGCGAACACCACGGGGATGGCTTCCGTGACAGCATCTTCCTGGACGGGGGCCACCTGGCCAATTTCGCCCGGGTCCTCCTCGATGGGGAGGATCAGTACGAGGCCGGAGGCCTCGAGCGGAACCTTGACGGAGTCCAGGAGGTTTCGATCCTCCTCATCCCGTCCATGGCCGGGGGTCGTTTCTAGAGGTTAAGACGAGGGGGTTGAAGGGATTGGCTCAGCCTGCAATCAAGAGCGGCATCCGGGAGGACGTCTGGATCCCGACCGTCTGCTATATGTGCTTCAACGGGTGCGCCTTGCTGGCGCACCGGGTGAACGGGGTGGTGGTCAAAGTCGAGGGGAACCCCGACAGCCCCCATAGCAACGGCAAGTGTTGCGCCAAGGGAAACGCGGCGGTCATGGGGCTCTACAACCCAAACCGAATCACCACGCCCCTCAAGCGCACCAACCCGGAGAAAGGCCTCGGGGTGGATCCGCAGTTTATCCCCATCTCCTGGGAAGAGGCCTTGAGTGTGACGGCCGCCCGGCTGAAGGAGATCCGGGACCGGGATCCCCGCAGGCTGCTGTTCACATCCTTCGACATCAGCACCGGCCCCTTTGGAGAAGCTTTCGCCGGCGCCTTCGGCACCCATAACGTGACTTCCGGGCCGGCCGGCTACTTCTGTGGAAACGGCGTGCACCCGATCACCTGGATGAACCACGGGACCTTTTACGCGGAGCCCGATGTGGACCACTGCAAGTACCTGATCCTCATCGGAAGCCAGACCGGGGCCGCCGTGCACATTAACCCCCTGGGGATGGGCCCCCGGATGGCGGAGTCCAGGCTCAAGGGCATGAAGCTCGTGGTGGTCGACCCGATGTGCAGCCACATGGCCTCCAAGGCCAACGACTGGATCCCGATCCGGCCTGGGACCGACGGGGCCTTCGCCTTGGGGATGCTCGACGTGCTCCTCAACGAGCTGGGGATTTACGACGCCCCCTTCATCAAGCAGCACACCAACGGGGCCTACCTGGTGGGCCCTGACGGGAAGTATGTCCGGCACCCCGAGACCGGAAAGCCCCTGGTCTGGGATACCGCGATCAACACCCCCCTGGAGTTTGACGACCCGAAGGTGATCGATCCGGCCATCGGGGGCCGCTTCGAAGTGGAAGGGGTCCAGGCAGCCCCGGGATTCCAGCTCCTCAAGGAGCACGTCCGCGCCTACCCGCCGGAGAGGGTGGAGGAGATCACCACCATCCCGGCGGCGACCATCCGCCGGATCGCCGGGGAGTACGGCGAGGCGGCTTCCATCGGAAGCAAGATCGTGATCGACGGGGTGGAGCTGCCCTACCGTCCGGCCCACGTGGACTGGGGCCGCGGGCCCAGTTCACATAAACACGCCATGGCCAACGGGGTGGCGATCCAGCTCCTGAACACCGTCATCGGGGCGGTGGACGTCCCCGGCGGGCACCTCGGGATCAGCGGGAGCGGGCCGGACTGGGAACCCTACGTTGGCCCGGACGGGCTCCTGGCCCCGTCGAAGGACATCTGCGTCTTCTGGCAGCCCTACCCGCCGCGGAAGGCGAAGAAGCCCGAGCTTTACGAGGTTCCGGAGCTCTTCCCCCTCGCGGTCTACTCGCGGTCCATGCTCCCGGAGAACCTGCTGCACCCCGAGCGCTACGGCCTGGATTACCCCATTGAGGCGATGATCCAGTCCCGGAACAACCTGATGATGCAGGCGGCCGCCCCGGAGTTGATGGCGAAGGTCTTCAGCCGGATCCCCTTCACCGTTTCCTTCGCCAACGCCGTCGAGTCCACCACCGAGTTGGCCGACATCGTGTTCCCGGACACCCACTTCCTGGAGCGTCTCGATCCGTTCGCCAACCCCATCCGGCGGTCCATGCTGGCCAACTGCGAGCACTGGTACTGGATGGTGCGGCAGCCGGTCTCGGATCCGCCGCCGGGGGTCCGGCACTGGGTTTCCGTCCTGTACGACCTGGCGGAACGGATCGGGATCCTCCCCGAGTACCACCGGATGATCAATCGTCTCCTCAAGCTGAAGGAGCCTTACCAGCTTGATCCCGAGCGGACCGGTTACTCGTACGAGGACCTCATGGATCGCTGGTGCCGCTCGAGGCTCGGCCCGGACTACAGCCTGGAACATCACATGGATACGGGGGTCTACAAGGAGCCGAAGGACGTCCGGCACGTCTACCAGCGCTCTTTCCTCAAATGCCGGATTCCCCTTTACCACGAGTTCTTCATCAAGGCCGGCGAGGATGTCCGGAGGGTCACGGCGGAGATGGGCATCAAGGACTGGGAAACCGAGGACTACGAAGCGCTCCCCAACTGGCGGCCCTGTCCGGCCTACGAGGAGAAGGGCGCGCATAACCTCTTCCTGATCAATTACAAGGTTCCTTATCACGCTCAGTCCTACACCTATGACAACGTCTGGCTGGACGACCTGACCCAGGGCTATCCCGACGCCCGATCAGTGCTGATCAACACCGATACGGCCGGACGCATGGGGATCGCGGACGGGGACGACGTGGTGATCGAGTCCACCAACGGCTACCGGAGCCGGGCGATCGCCCGCGTGGTGGAGACCATCCACCCCGAGGTGGCGGCGATCATGGGCACCCAGGGCCACTGGGTGAAGGGCCAGCCCATGGCCCGGGGCAAGGGCGTCCACTGGAATGCCATGCTGGTCTATGACACCAAGCGGATCGACAAGGTGTCGGCGGCGCTCGACGCATGCGTCAAGGTCAAGGTGGAGAAGATCAGCCCTTGAAGATGTTCTCGGTGGTCGGCCGGAGCGGGAGCGGGAAGACCACCCTGATCGAGAAACTGATCCCGGAACTGCGGCGTCGGGGATACCGGATCGCCACCATCAAGCACGATGCCCACGGCTTCGAGATTGACCGGCCCGGAAAGGACTCCTGGAGGCATCGCCGGGCCGGGGCGGAAGCGGTGATCCTGGCTTCCGCAGACACCCTGGCCATGATCCGCAACCTGGATTCCGAGCCCGCTCTGGAGGAGATCGTCCGGCTTCTGGAAGGCCAGGGCCAGGCCTACGACCTGATCATCACCGAAGGCTACAAGACGGCGGACCAGCCCAAGCTGGAGGTCGTCAACACCGATCTTTCGCGGGAAATCCTCACCACCCCCGTCCGGGGGCTCTTCGGTGTCGCCGCCGACCGTCCTGAGGTGCTTGACGCACCCGCGGGGATCACCGTCTTCCATCGGGATGACGGGGAGCGGATCGCAGACCTGGTTGAAAAACACCTGTTACTAGGAATCACGGGATCAACGGATTCTTAACAGTTTTTAGGGAGGTCTGCGGTGCCGTTTTTGGTCGTACGGGGGAAAGGCTCCCCGGGGGCCTTTCCCGGGAAGTTGCAACTGATCGTCGGTTCTTCCTTCGGCCTGCTGGGCCTCCTGGTAATCAGGCTATTCATCGGTAATTTCGGCTCGCTGGTTGATGCGATGGCCGGCATCCATCCGTCCTTTTTTCTCCTCAGTCTTCTGGTAGCCGGCGCGGCCTTGTTCTTCGACAGCCTGCGACTCGGCGCCCTTCTCCGGGCGGTCCGGCTGCCGGTGACCCCGATCCAGTCGTTCCGGCTGATCATGGCCGGAACCTGCCTCGCCAACATCACTCCTTTCCTCTTTGGAGGCGCGCCCGCCCAAGCCTACCTGCTCGCTCGTTCAGGGTATTCCACGGGCCGGGTCGGAGCGGCCCTGGTGGGAGGCGGGGTGATAGCTCACGGACTGCTGGCGCTTGGCGGTCCGGTGGGAATGTTGATCGGGCGCCCAGGATTGGAACGTCTGGGGTTCCCCTGGGAAGAGGTGATGACCGGGGTAGGAGTGTATGCCGCGCTGGTGCTGATCATCACCTGTCTCGGGCTGGCCTGGAGCCGAAGCCGTTCCGCCACCCGATCCCGGCGGGAGACTCCGCCTAGGCCGGCCAGTGCCCGCGGTCTTGTTCGCCGGGCCGGGATCAGGGAGAGCCTCCGGCGCGAGGCCGGGGAGTTTGCCGGTGGGGTCAGGGAAATCAGGGCGCACTGGGCGGAGAGGCCCTCCCTGTTCTGGTACACCTTGCTCTATACCGGCCTTTACTATGCCTGTATCTTCGGCCTGGGGCCGATTCTCCTGGCCGCCCTGACGGGCGGTAAAATTAGCGGTGAGCAATCCGTCCTGGCGGCGGTGCTGTTCTATACCGGCGCCTTGGCCGCCTTTGCCGTACCGACACCGGGCGGCAGCGGCGGCCCCGAGGCCGCCGTCCTTTTCCTGGGGGATGAATCCTTCCCGCTGGGCATCCTGGCGGCCCTGGCTTTGCTTTGGCGCTTTCTGGTTTTTTACCTGCCCACCCTGTTCGGCTGGTTTTGCCTGGCCGGTCTGCTCAAGTCCACGGATACGCCGCGAGGCGCGAGATTTTCCCGCCGGTCTTTTTTCTCTCCGGCACGTCGGGACGATGCGCAGCGCTGATCTGATATCGCTGGTCTAATCTGGAGGTTCCGGGACAGGACTCTCCTTTTTCCCTAGGCGTCATTCACCGGCCAAGCGGGGAATATGTTATCCTGCCATGTCTACCAGCAGAAACCCGATACGTCCTGGAAAGGGTGCAGGAAATCGAGGCTTGAGGACCCGCCTGAACCGGCCAGCCGCGGCAGCTGTGATCATGGCCGCGGCTGCGCTCTTTTACTGGGTTATGATCAGTTTCCTGAGCAACTCGGTTAGCACGATGGAGACTAAGGAGGCGGCAGTCGTCTCCATCGCGGCCGATTCTGAAGCTGCGACCGCCTTCCGTGAGCTACGGCTTTCCCTGGTTCAAAACAGCGGGAACGGATCCGGCGGGGGTTTCCCGGCGACCCATCTCCTGGAGCACTCGGATGTTGAGGGATTCCTTCTGGCGGCGAAAGGGGTAAGCAGCGGGGTAGAGGCTCCCTGGTTGGGGCTGCGCTGGGGACCTTCCCGGCATCGGTCGTTGGAGGTCTTGCCCCTGGCCTTCCGATCCTGGCGGTTTGTGGTCCAGCAGTTCAATCCCGTCCGCCGGTTAACCCGGCCGGAACTGGAAGGGGTGTTGAGCGGGCGGATTTCTTTGTGGAACCGGGTCGGGGGGGAGGGTCTTCCCATCCGGGTCATCCTTCCGCAAGGGGCCGAGGCTGAGGCGGTGCTTGCGGAGGCGGGGCTGGAACTGATGGAACCGGTCGCCGTGGAGAGACGACCGTTGGGAGAGATCCCCGGCCTGGTGTCGCGGGATCCGACCGCCCTTGCCCTGCTGCCTGTGGATTCCCTTTGGGCCGGCACCAGGCCCGTTGCCGTGGAGGAGAATGGACAAGGGACTTATCGTTCCACCCTGAACATCCTCCGGAGGAAGCCCGGGCTCCTCCGGAGGGCAATCCGCGCTCTCGGGATGGGCGGAAAAGACTCGTCGGAAAGGTTCTGGCGGCAGGTGGGGAACTCGCCGTCCGCCGTCCTGGACCGGCGCCCCCCGGGGTTAACCATGGCCGCCGTGGGTGACGTGATGCTGGCGCGCGAGATCACCCCGCTCGGGCGTCAAAAAGGGTATCGCTATTTCTTCGAAGGGACGGCGTCCTTGCTGCGCGGGGCCGATCTCGCCTTCGCCAACCTGGAATCCCCGATGGGGACCACCGGCATCCCTTACAACCTGTTCCGGGCGGAGCCGCAGGCGATGGACGGCTTGCTCCACGCGGGCTTCGACGTGGTCTCCCTGGCCAACAACCATATTCTCGACTACGGGTACAGCGTGCTGAACGAGACCCTTGCCCTCCTGGACGGCAAGGGGATCAAGCGGGTGGGGGCGGGACGAAGCCTCGGTGAGGCCAGAAAGCCGGCCCTCTTCGAGTTGAAGGGGATCAAGACGGCCTTTCTGGCCTACACCGAGACCTGGTTCATCGATAGTTCGGGGCAGGGAGACTGGGTCGCGGGCCCCGGTTCAGCCGGGGTGGCCCCGGCCCGTGAGGCTTACGTCCGGGAGGATGTCGCCCGCGCCGCCAAGGTGGCTGACCTGGTCGTGGTATCCTTCCACTGGGGAGACGAACTGGAGTACCGCCCCTCCTCCAGCCAGGTCAGGCTGGCCCGGACTGCCGTGGACGCCGGGGCGGACCTGGTCCTGGGTCATCACCCCCACGTCCTCCAGGGCATCGAGTTCTACAAGGGCGCCGTGATCGCTTACAGTCTCGGAAACTTCGTCTTTGAACTCCGGAATCCCCAGACCAAGCGGACGATCATCCTCATGGCCGAGATGTCCAGGGAAGGGATCCGGCGGATCGAACTGGTTCCGGTCTACATCGACGCATGGCGGCCGGTTCCCCTGGATGGGGGAAGGGGCCTGAATCTCCGGCTTTTCATGGATGTCCTCTCCCGGGAACTGGCCCTTAAGTGAGTCGTATTTCCCGATAAATAAGTGGATGTAGGCAGATTTGTCGATCCTCCGGTTTAACGGCAGGAACCGGCCTGCCACCCAGGGAAAGACTATATTCTCGGGCCCGCCGCGTTCCGGCGGGTTTTTTATGGTCTTAGACAAGGGGGTTTTTGAATGGCCGGGCTTTTCGGCCTGGGTGGCGCTTTTTTCCTGGCCTGGAGCAACATCGCCGCCCGCAAGGGGATGTTGGGGGGGAATGTCCTCGGGGCTGGTTTGATCACCCTCGGAGTCAACGTGATCCTCTACATTCCGGCTTTCCTGCTTTTTCGCGCCTACGCCGGCGGCCCCGCCGTCGTGTCCGCCGGCCTGCTGGTGATGACCTTGGCAGGTTTGGTGAACACAACCGGCCGGTTCTTTTTTTTCGCCGGGATCTCCCGGATCGGCCCCCCCCGGGCGGCGGTTTTCCGTACCATTCAGCCCATCCTGACCCTCTTCATCGGTCTGATCGTCCTTGGGGAATGGCCCGGTCCGGCCTCCTTGATCGGACTCCTGGCCGTGGTTTCCGGGATGTTCCTCCTGGCCAGCGAGACCGCCCGGCTCGACGAATACCGAACTTCCCGCCCTGTTTTCGCGGCGGCTCCACCGCTGACCGGGGGCGCATCCCCGGTCAGCGTGGAGTCACCAGCAGCGACCGTCCCGACTCCGCCCGCCGCCTCAGCAGCCCCATCTCCCGGCGGATCGTTTCTCGGCCTCCGGGGGAGCGGTAGGATCGGCATGGCCCTTGCCCTGGGCGGGGCCCTTTTCTTCGCCGGCGGGGATGTGGTCCGGAAATGGGCCCTGAACCTGATTCCCGATCCTCTCCTGGGCTCGGTCGTCGGCTCCTCAGTGTCTTTCGCCCTCGTGGCGCTCCTGGCAGGGTTGACCGGGCGCCTGGGCGGCATCCTGGGCGCCTCCCGGGAAACCATGGGCCATTACCTCTGGTCGGGAGTGCTGAACACCCTGGGGTTGTTCTTCTACTTCATCGCCCTTCTTCGATCCCCGGCGGCCGTGGTCGCCGCCCTCGTCTGCACCGAGTCCCTGTGGAGCATCCTGCTCTCCCGGTTCCTGCTTCGCAAGGATGAGATCATCACCCCGCGTCTGGTGATCAGCGCCGTGGTGGTGATGGGTGGCGCGGTAACCATCCTGCTTCGAACGGGCGGTTAGGATGTGGGAAAGTTGCCGGTTCTGGATGGACGGGATCTTGGGGTGACCGGCAAACGTCCTGCTCCGAGCGGCGGTTAAAGGATCGGGCCGAAGGGTTTACGAGGTTTGGATTAGAAATTAATCATTGGATCGGAAACGGATCGGAAACGGAAACCGTTCAGTTTCGAGATGCAAGGCGGAGACTTGAAAAGGGGGTCTTTTGATGAAAAGGGTTGTCATCGCTGGAGGCGGCTGGGCCGGTTGCGGAGCCGCCTTCGGAGCCCGTAAGCGCGGCGTGGAGGTCGTGTTGATCGAGCGGTCCAACCACCTCATGGGTGTGGGCTATCACGCCGGACTCAACGCTTACAACGGGCGCTACACGATCATGCTTGAGGCCAAGGCCCTTGGTGGCACCGAGATCTTCGACGCCGTCGAGTCCACCATCAAATACCGGGTGGACCTGCCCCATCAGAAGTACGGGTACCTGTATGACAACTTCCGGGCCGAGGCCGAGGTGCTGAAGAAGCTTGAGGAAGTCGGGGTGAACGTTCTCTTCGAGCGGTCCGTCGTGGACGCGGACGTGCGCGCTGACCGGGTCACAGCGGTGAAACTGGACAACGGAGAGGTAATCGAGGCGGACGCTTTCGTGGACGCCACCGGCGGCGCCGGCCCTGAGGGCCTCTGCCGGAAATACGGCCGGGGTTGCGTGGTCTGCTCGCTCCGCTGCCCGACCTTCGGGCCCAGGGTGAGCCTCACCGCCAGATGCGGGGTCAAGGAGAACATGGCCCGCCTGGCGGACGGAAAGTCAGGCGGGATGTCCAACGCCTGCTCGGTGGATCGGGAATCGGTGGCCAGGGAGATCGTCGAGCAGATCGAGAAGAACAACGGCTTTCTCCTGGTGCCGGCCCCGGAGGGCTTGGCCGATGATTACGACTATTTCCGGAAGATCCGGACCCAGCAGTACCTCTCCAAGGACGAATATGAAGAATATCTGGTCTGCGTGGACGTTGGGACGATCAAGTTCCTGTCGCGGCCTTACATGAACTACCGGGTGCTGCGGAGCATCCCGGGCTTCGAGAGCGCGCATTTCGTGGAGCCCCTCTCGGGCGGCAGGGGTCAAGCCATCCGGTTCTTGGCCATGGCCCCCCGGGACAACCGGCTCCAGGTGCTGGAGCGGCCCAACCTCTTCTGCGCGGGGGAAAAGACCGGATTCCTGGTCGGCGTGATGGACGCCAAGGTCACCGGGTTGCTGGCCGGCAACAACGCGGCGCGGGCCGCTCTGGGCGAGCCCCTGCTGGAACTGCCCAGGCAGACCGCCCTGGGCGAGGGCCTGGCCTGGGTCAACGAACAGATCAAGAAAGAGGAAGGCCAGTACAAGAAGTACTCCTTCATGGGAGCGGGCGGTCTCTGGGATCACATTTCCCAGAAAGAACTCTTCACCGTCGATGAGAAGGTTGTGGAAGCGCGCTGCGGGGAACTGGGTCTCCTAAACGCCTTCGCTTCCTGAGGGAGTTCGGTCAAGCCTGATGCAGTTCGTTCAAGAACCGAAGGATCTTTCTTTCAAAAAATCAAGCGGCCCGGGTGATTTTGCCCGGGCCGCCGTATGACCGGATCCCTCAAGAACGTACATTTTAATCTTACAGCGTAATCTTATAGCCGAAGACTATTGCCTTCCTGCCCTCGGAGAACCTAGCGCCGGAGTTCCCAGAAAAGGTGCTGCAACTCTGGAAGCAGGAGCTTTTCAAGGGCCAGCCTCACGGCTGCGGCCGAGCCCGGCAGACAGACGATGATCCGGCCGTCCACCGTTCCAGCGGCCGCGCGGCTCATCATGGCGGCGCTTGAAATCTGGTCGTAGCTCAGCAGCCTGAACAGTTCCCCGAAGCCCTGGAGTTCTTTCTGGAAGAACTTCCGGCAGGTGTCGATGCTCAAATCCTTCCGCCCAATCCCGGTGCCTCCGCTGGTGATTACCAGGTCACAACCCTCGGACAGGAGCCCCCGCACCGTCTCTTCGATCCGGGCTGCGTCGTTGGGGATGACCACGTGGCCCTGACGGATGTTCCCGGCCCCCTCGAGGAGGGACACGGCCAGCTTCCCGGACTCGTCGTTTTCCGCCGTCCGGGTGTCGCTGACGGTGATCATTCCGAAGCGAATCGGTCCGATGTCGGCGGCTTTTTCCTTGTGGTCATGACTTCCCAAAGCTGATCCCCCCAAGTCTGTTAATCTCCGCAAGTCTGTTAATCTCCGTCTGATCCCCGTCCGTATAGCTTTCCACAAACGATTCATTCCGTCTCGCTGAAACCTCTTGCCCCGGGGGACAGGAGAGGCCGGATCTTAACCCGCCCAGATGGTCTCTTCAATGTCGCGGCGGGTGTTCTCGAACCTGGCCATGACGAAGAGGAGGTCGGAAAGGCGGTTGAGGTAACGAAGCACCATCCCGTTCTTCGGATTCCGGCCCTCAGGATCCTCCTTGCGAAACAGGGCCACGATCCTCCGCTCGGCCCGGCGGGTTACCGAACGGGCCAGGTGGAGAGCGGCCGCTCCGGCGGAACCTCCCGGAAGGATGAACTGACGCAGGGGCTCCATTTCCTCATCCATGCCGTCAATGGCTCTTTCAAAGGCTTCCACCTCCGGATCCCCGACAGGAGCCGCGGAATCCGGTTCCCGTTGTCCCGGGCTTCCGGGTGGTACGCCGGGATCGGCCAGGTAGGCGCCGATGGAGAACAGTTCGGCCTGGATCCGTAACAGTATAGAAGTGGAGGACGGTTGAACGCCGGCCGCCCGGGCCATCCCGATCAGCGAACTCACCTCGTCGATCACCCCATAGGCCTCCACCCTGGGATCATCCTTGGCTACCCTCAGCCCCCGGCGTAGACCGGTTTCACCCTGGTCGCCGCCCCGGGTATAGATCTTCATGATCTGCCGATTCGCCTCCTGAGCGCCGCCGGGCCGACCGCACGCGCCGTCGTGACCGCTTCCTTGGGCCTCCGGTTTCCAGGCGCCCCCCCGTTTGGATCAACCATCCTCTCGGCGGTTACCGGGTTGAACTCCTGCCATACATGATCCTTCCCCAAGCATAGTCCTATTTTAGATACCAGGGGGAGGGCTGACCCATCACCATCCGGTTGCCGGTGTTCGTCGGGATTCTCGCCATCCTGGCTCTGGCCCTAAACCTTCTTCCCCCGGGACTCCTCGACCTGCCCGGGTTCCAGTGGGCCCAGCGTTGGAGCGGAGCCGATCCCCGGATCGTGCGGTGGGTGAATACCGAGGTCAAAGCCGTGGCCTTGACCTTCGACGACGGGCCTGACCCGGTCTACACCCCGGATCTCCTGGAGCTGCTGTCCGCCCGGAAGGTGAAGGCCACCTTTTTCTTGATCGGAAAAATGGTGGATGCGCGCCCGGACCTGGCCCGGCTTCTTGTGCTCCAGGGCCATGAGCTCGGCAATCATAGCTATAATCATCCCCCGATGGCCCACCTCTCCAGGGAGGAGGTGGATTTCCAGCTTCAGGAGGCTTCTAAAATAATTGAGAAAGCAACCGGGATGCGGCCCCGGTACTTCCGTCCCCCTCTGAACAGCCACAACGATCAGCTTGTTTCCGCCGTGGTGTCCGGCGGGATGACCTTCATCCACTGGTCCGTGGATTCACGGGACTGGGAGAGCAACTCGGTGGATGGGATCGCCGGACGGGTGCTGACCCATGCTCAACCGGGCGACATCATCCTTTTCCATGATCACGGCGGAGACCGGTCGGTGACGATCAAGGCCGTGGAGAAGGTGATCGACGGTTTATCCGCCCGCGGATACGTTTTTGTGACCATCGGCGAACTGCTGAAGATCGGCCGGCCGGCTTCAGTAGCCGGGCCGGAAGAGCGCCGCTTGTGGCGGACCCGTTCCAGCCGGGAACAAAGGGAGCGGTCAACGGATCGGGAGGTTTGGTCTCCCGGCGGGAGAGACTAAGCTTCGAGAGGGTTTACAGGGATCCTCTGCGGGAGTTTTTCCCCGACGAACAAGCCAGAAGGAGGATTAGACCGTGCCGTATGAACGCCGTGATCTGTGGGAGGAGTTCAAGCGCTTCAGGGATGATGCCCTGCGTGTGCTGAGCTACCCCACTGGAACCAAGAGCAGGGGAAGCTACCTCCGGCCGGTGGACGACCGGCCCAGGGTGGACGTGATGGAGACCGATACCGAGTTCGTCATCGTCCTGGAGATCCCCGGTACCGACCCGGAAAAATTCGATATCCGAGCCTCAGATGACTCCATCTCGGTCCGGGTCACCGATCCGCCCGAGGAAGGGAAGGAACAGAACCTTGAATACTACCACCGGGAGCGGGTCACCGGCCCCCGGGAGCGGGTGATCGATCTTCCGGCGGAGATAGAGCCCCAGGACGCGAAGGCCTATTACGAAAACGGTCTCCTGACGATTCGGGCGACCAAGAAGAACCAGGGTAAACGGCGGGAATACCGGGTGCCGATCCACTGAAGGCATCCCCTTCAGGGGAGACGGAAGTCTTGATGAGACGGTCTTGAACGAGACAGGTGTAACAGGTGTAAGATGAAGGTTTTTGGAGAAATGATTTGAAACGAGCAGGAAATAAAGAGTTGAGATTGCGGAAGGCGCCTTTTCCAGAGGCGCCTTCCGTCTTGTCATCAGGTTGTTGTTCAACGTCCTTCCGCTCGGCTCCGCTCGGTATCTATTCACCAGGTGTTCGGCCGTTCACGACGGCACCGGATCCGCGCGGTCGATTTCAGTTTCAGGAACGCTTTATTGGGTCGGTTACTGAGCGGCCTGATCGCCTTCCTGGTCATTGACCACGATGACCTCTTCCGCCGGGAGGAAGGTCACGTCGGCTTCGAGGTTCTCACTCAAGAAGCGGAGGGGGACGAGGGTCCTCCCCTGGTCGATGGAGGCCGGGACATCCAGATTGATCGGCTCGCCGTTCACGTAGGCCTCGGTCTTACCGACGAGCAGCCGGATCTCCAGTTCACCCTTGATGAAGACCACCGCCCGGTTGGTCGGATCCCAGGCCACCGAGGCTCCTAGGGCTTCGGCCAGCGCCCGGAAGGGAACCAGGGTTCTTCCGTTTTCAATCCTCGGGGCGACGTCGAAGTTCGGTTCGCGGCCGTTCACGTAGGCCTTGATCCCCTTGCGCCCCATCTTCTTGAGGAGCTTGCCCATCTGCCGGTAGCTGAGGAGGTCGTGGGTATTCAGGGACAGGCCTTCCTCCAGGGCCGCCTTGGCTGCTTCCAGGTCGCCGGTCTCTTCCAGGATGTCCGCGATGGCCTCCAGAAGGGCCTTGCGCTCTTCGATTTGCTCCTCATCCAGTTCGTCCAGTGACTCCTTGATCACCTCTATGAGTTCTTTAAGCTGTTCGTTAGCTTCTTTCGCGGCCTCGCGCGCTTGCTTCTCGGTGTCTTTGGCCGCTTCCCTGGCTGCTTTGGCTGCTTTCTTCGCTGCTTCTTTGGCCGCCTTGGCCCCCTCTTTGGCTGCTTGGCGGGCTTCTTTGGCCAGTTCCTTGTTCTGCTTGCCCTCCAGGAGGGCCGCCAGGACCGCCTTGGCTACATCGCTGGAAGAGTTCCGCTGGAGGACGGCGATGGCACGAGCAAGACCGGTGATCTTCTCGAGAGCCTCGTCTTCCTCGGAATCCTCTTCGTCGGTGTCATCTTCGGCATCTTCATCGTCTTCGGCGTCTTGGTCGGTGTCATCTTCAGCATCTTCAGTATCTTCGTCTTCCTCAGTATCCTCGTCGGTGTCATCTTCAGCGTCTTCGTCGTCGTCCGTGCCGTCGTCCGTGCCGTCGTCCGTTCCATCGTCCGTTCCATCGTCCGTTCCATCATCAGTGCCGTCAGTTTGGTCGGTGCCGTCGCTGGTATGGCTATCGGCCCAGGCCATTGTCCCTGACCATAGCAACAAGCCGACGATCATCAGCAGGGCCAGGAGAGACTTGAATTTCTTCACCTTTCGCATCTTGCCACCTCGTTTCCATTAGTATGGTTTTTTGCTCCCGCGCGCGAGCGGTCGTCCTTTGTCTGTAACAACCTTTCGCGGAGTGTCTCGTCATCCTGACCGTTACCATGTGCTTCCTCCGGGATCAAATTGTCCACTGGCCAGAGGTAGTAATGGATTCTCTAGAGAAGTGGGTCATCTGTTCCTGATTCAACCTGTCCAGAAAAAGTCGTAGAACTGAAGGACAGACCTGAGGGGGTCATCTCCACGAATACGCAGCAGCAGATCGCTCCACCGGCCCGGCGAGGGGTATTTTACGGCTGGATCATCGTTCTGGTCTGTTTTGTCAACCTGGTGGTGGTTTTTGGAAGCAGGTACACCTTCGGGCTCT
>JACPQU010000053.1 GCA_016190305.1 Bacillota bacterium | reverse complement strand
GGGAGATCGCCCCAGGTCCCGCCGCTTTCGCGCGCGCGGATTCGCTGGTGTCCGAAATCGAAGTGGTGCTGGAGCAAGCGGCCGCATGTGAGCACTTGGCCGATGCCCTTTACCGGGGGATCTTCGGGACGCGGGATGACGGGGTATACCCGGGGAGGGGCGGCATCGGCAGCCTCGTCACAGCCCAGCCTGCCGGCTTCCGCCCTGGAGCCGGGATGATGGACGATTCCCCGGCATCCCCGAATCCGGGAACAGGATTTCCCGCTGGAGAAGGCTGCAGGTCCCGGGAAGGTTCCCGTTCTTGACCGGTGAAGCCGCCGGGATGACCAAACTCACCGCCGTCGGCCTCGCGGGGACGGCTAAGAACACCGGTAAGACCACGGCCACCGCCGCCATCATCAGGGAAGGCTCGCGGTACGCCCTCCTGGGTGTGACCAGCATCGGCTATGACGGGGAGACCGTCGATAACGTGACGAGGCTCCCGAAGCCGAGACTTCCGGTTCCGGAGGGAACCCTGGTGGCCACCGCGCGGACTTGCCTGGGGGCCGGTTCGGCCAGGCTTGAAATCCTGGAGGATACCACGCTTCCCACTCCCCTTGGAACCGTGGCGGTGGCCCGCGTGGTGGAGGCCGGAACCGTCCTCCTGGCCGGACCCAACAATACGGGGGATCTCCAGGCGTGCCTCCAGGCCCTGCGCGCTGAAGGCGCCGAGCTGACCCTGGTGGACGGGGCCCTCAACCGCCTCGCGCCGATGGCCGCGACCGGGGGGATCGTCCTTTGCACCGGAGCGGCGCGGGTGGCCGATGCCGAAATCCTGGCGCGGGAGGCGGCCGGGTACGATTTTTTGTTCAATTTGCCCTCCGCTTCACGGGAGATCGCCGCAGACCTCCAACCCGTGGAAGGGGCGGGAGAACTCCACTCCGCCGAGGCCGGCACGATCCTGCTGCTGGGACGGGGCGGCCAAACGCAGGCCTTGCCCTTCGGATCTTTGCTTGTCCATTCCAAGTCGGCCCAGGTGCTCTGCGCGGCCGAGCGGGCGGCTGCCGGTCAAGACGGTCTCCGGGGCATATTTATCCCCGGCGCTTTGGGGGAAACGGCCCTAGGTGAACTGCTCTCCGGGCTTTCCCGAATCGGGGCCCCGGAGGTGCTTGCCGAGGACGTCACCAAGCTCCTGGTGGGCGGCAAACCCGATGGACTGGCCCGCTTAATCAGCGAATACCGGGAACGCGGGGGGCGTTTCGGGCTTCGAAGGCGGATCCCCCTGCTGGCCGTCACGGTCTGCCCTTTTTACCCCCTCTACCGGAAGACCCAGGGAGACTACCAGCCGGCTTACCTCGATGCAGGCCTCCTTTGGCGGGAGGTAGCGGCAGCCGTGCAGGTTCCGGTGGTCGATGTCGTCAGGCAGGGAGCCGGGGAGTTGATCGGGGCGATGAAAGGGGCGGGCCGGGTTCGGGCGGGGGAATGCCAGTCATAGCCCGGAGGCTTCTAGGAGCAGATGAACACTTACAGGATCCCTTGCATGTAATTTGCGCCGGTTGAGAGATCTGGTCGTAGGGGGAAAATCGATCCGGGACGAGCGATTGAATTGAACTAATCTGGGGGGTATGAAACATGCGTATAGCTTTGATTGGTACCGGTTACCTGGGTTCCGTGGTGGCCAGGAGGCTGCCGCGGGGACTGGATCTTTGGTTGTTCAACCGCCATCCCGAGCGTGCCCAGGGTCTGGCGAGGGAGGTCGGGGCGACAGCTTCCTCTGACCTTTACCTGGCCGGAACCGCGGACGTCGTCCTTCTGGCCCTGCCGCCTGACGCCGTCACCCCGGTGGCCGAGCAGATCGGCGCCCTGGTTCCCCCGGGGGCCGTCATCGTCAGCCTGGCCACGGGAAGCCTGCTGGAGGAGTGGATGGGGCGTCTCCCCTTCGGGCCGATCGCGGTATCGGCCAAGGTAGTGGGAAGCGTGGTGGAGATGGAGCTTGGGGAACCGGCGCTGATCTTTCTGTTCTCTGAGGATCTCGGGGCCGCGACAAAGGTGGCGCCTCTGTTGGCCGGCCTCGGCCCTGTTCGGATCGGGGAGGTCGAAGAGGAGAGGACGGTTCAGGCCGTGAACCTCCTCGCCGCAGAGGAGGCCGCCAGGGCGCTGCTCCAGATTCGCAAGCGGCTGGCGGAACTGGGTCCTCCCGGAGAACTCCCGGAGGTCTGGGAAGCCCTCGCGGCCCAGATTGGATCAGGGTGCCTCAAGGCCTTCAGCCGCGGCCACGTCGGCCCGTTCGGCCGAAAGATCCTGGAGAAGGTCGGGATGGCCGCCGGAGGGGGTCAGGACGGTCACCAAGGATGAATCCGGGCCCGGCAGCGGGAGAGAACGCCTGCAAAAGTTCCTGGCTTCCGCCGGGGTAGCCTCGCGCCGGCGCTGCGAGGAACTGATCGCCGGCGGACGGGTCAAGGTTAACGGACGGATCGTGGACCAGCCCGGCAGCACCGTCGATCCCCGCGTCGATGAGGTGAGGGTCGACGGGAAGAGGGTGTCTCCACCCGCTCGGGACACCCTGGTTTACATCATGATGCATAAGCCGGCAGGCTGCCTGACCACCGCCAGGGATACCCACGGGCGGAAGACCGTCCTGGACCTCATCCCCTCAAATCTGCCCGGGAGGGTTTTTCCGGTCGGGAGGCTGGACGCCGACACCAGCGGCCTGTTGCTCCTCACCAACGACGGTCCTCTCGCCCATGTTTTGACTCACCCCAGCTTCGGGGTCACCAAGATTTATTTAGCAAAGGTACGCGGGCAGGTGGGTCGCCGGGAACTGGAGCAGTTGAGGGGCGGGATCCTCCTGGAGGACGGTCCGACCTCCCCGGCCCTTGTGGAGGTGACCGAGGTACAACAAGAAAGTTCCACCCTCGAACTGAGCATTCACGAGGGCCGGAAGCGGCAGGTCCGGAGAATGTGCGGGGCCGTCGGTCACCCTGTTCTGGAACTCAAGAGAACGCGCTTCGGACCCCTGGAACTCGGGGAACTGGCTCCCGGGAGCTGGCGTTATTTGAGCGCGGAGGAGATCAAAGCTCTGGGCCGTTCCAAAGAACATTAACGGCTGTTCAAGTCACAGAGGTTCAAACCGTACCCGTTGCAACTATTCAATCAAGTTGAAAACAAACGTTTTAAACATATTTTAAAATCAACATAATGTAGATTCCCTGCAAGATAACCCCGTTGATCATCCTCTAATAAGTCCACTGGAAGTTGATTAGAAGTAAATCATGTCCATAAGCAGCCGCGCAACAAGTCCATCATCAAAACCCAATATGTAGGCAAACAGCCAGGAATATGGGCGTATCAGGTCGTAATGACCTGCATAATATCTTCATCATAGCTCGGAAAATACTCCATGAAACATTCCGCAATTAGGCCATATATTACCACTTATCCCTCATAGGAACTTTACATAAATGCCTAGAATTGTCTCTGCTGCATGTCGCGGGAATCTCACCGGATACCGGGTTGATGGCCCATGGGCCGGCTCCAAGCCGAAGGACCGTCCGTGACCGGGAGATCCCGGGGGCTCTTCGTGGGGAAGAGGCCGACAGATGTGATCAAGAGCTGGAGTCGAGTCTCAACCGATTGGTCAGAATCACATGCTTTTATCAGGAGGGAATCTGATTGACCCACCAACCCAAAGAGCTTGGGCAGAAAGCATCGGCTTCCAGGGGACGGCGGGCTCGCTTATTGATCGGAGCCGCGAGGAAGGGAATTCTGCTGGCCGGGATCGTTCTGCTGGCCGGATTGCTCTGGCCCGGCCCGGCCCAAGCGGCGCCGGTGAAGATCTACCTCAATCCGGAAAGCCGAAGTGGAGTGACGGACCCCTTCGGCCTCGGCTACGACGAGAAGGTGGTTACCGGAAACGTCGCGGCTCGCCTGGCCAGGATGCTGGGGGAGCACGGATTCTTCGAGGTTCGCATCGGAGGATCCGGTGATCTGGCGGCCGTTGCGGAGGCTAACTCCTGGGGAGCGGATCGATTCCTCTCCATCAGGAGCAACGTGGGGGGAGGTTCCCTCTCCGGCACGGTCACCTATATCCGGGCCACCGGGGGAGCGTCCGAGGTCTTTGCCGGCCGGGTTCAGCGTTATACCCATGACTACCTCAATTCCAACAACATGGGGCTCCGGACGGCGCCCGCCGATGTAACCCTGGGTACGGCGTCCATGCCGGCCCTACGGGTCGCTCTCCTTTTCAGGGATAACCCCGCCGACGTTCGGCTGCTCCTCAACCCTGATGTACAGGAGACGGCGGCGATGGCCCTTTACCGCGCGATCGCCGACAGCGTGGGAGTTCCGGCGGGCTTTACCGGGACGCGGCGGAGCTATGCCACTCACTGGTACGGAGAGGGTTCGGCAAGCGGCGCATCGGTAACCAGTTCCAGCAACTACGTTTCCCTGTCCATGTCACACTCCTATGCCGCGGACAACAAGACCGTCCTGCCTATGCGTGGTTACAACCGGCCCCCGCTGACCGACATTCCTCCCGTCAAGTGGTGGACGCCGGTGCGGGTCAGCCGTTCGGTCGGCGGGACGACCTACTCCACCATTGCCTACCTGGCCGATTCCGGTCCGGGAGACTCGGTGCGCTACGCCACCTATGACTCCAGGATCAAGCCATACGGGATCTGGATCGATCTGACCCCGACGGTGAAAAAGAGACTGGGTGATTCCGGCACGGGCAACTTCGTGGTCGATTTCGAGGTCCTGGACGGAAGGTTCCCAAGGAATCTGGCCTTCGGGCGTCCGGTTCAGGCCTCTTCGACTGCTGCTCCGGCCTACGACGCTCACCTGGCCGCCGACGGCAACGAAACCTACCTTTCCGGGGACGCCGGCTACCGGTCGACCTGGAAAGCGGCTTCGAGCCCGGGACCCCAGTGGATCAACGTCGATCTCGGGGCTCCCACTGAGGACCTGAGCAAAGTAGTCGTAAAGCAAGGGAGGGTCTACGCCGCCAGGTACGACGTGAACCTCTCCCTGGACGGAGTCAACTGGTGGACCGTACGCCAGGAGACCAGGAGCAACGGGGGAACCGACATCGTCAACTTCGCCCCCGCCCGGGCCCGTTATGTGGGGGTCCTGCTCCACTCCCGCTCTTCCACGACCGAGGGCAACGAGGTCGTGGAGCTCGAGGTATACCAGGGGACGAGGAACCTTGCCGCCGGGAAGCCGGCCCTGGCCTCGTCCACGATCCGGGCCGGATTCGAGCCCGCGCGAGCGGTGGACAGCTCCGCCGCGACCCGCTGGTCGTCGACCTTCTCCGACAACCAGTGGTTTCATGTTGACCTGGGTTCTTCCCGGCAGGTGGGGAAGGTGGTCCTGCGGTGGGAGGAAGCATTCGCCCGGGCCTATGACATCTCCGTGTCCAACGATCGGGTCAACTGGTACACGGTCAAGAGTATCAGCGGTTCCAGCGGCGGGAGCGAGATGGTCTCCTTCACCCCCGTGTCGGCTCGTTACGTGGGGGTAAACCTTCGGAACCGGGCCACTCCCTACGGGTTTTCCCTTTGGGAGTTCGAGGTCTACGAGCGCTAGGACTGTAGTAAACCCATACCCCAGGATCGCGGAACGGTGCCGGGATCATTGCCCGGCGCCGTTCCGCCTTCCGGGGCGTTTCAAGTCTTTTTAACGGGTGGACCGGTCGTCTCCGCGGCGGGTTGATGAGGCAGAGAGCGATGCGCGGCGGCGGTGCGGCAGGAAACCCGAGTCCCGGTGTTCAAAATACAGGGTGGTCCTTCCAAGACAGAACTCTCAAGATGTGGTTTTCAGCCAAGCCAGTCATAGGTTAAGAAACCGAATTCCAGTTCATGGGAAAACAGACTCCCCAGGACTGGAGATCCGAAGAGTTTGCCTTGTGCCGGATCGCCTGTCGGAATAACTTGAGAGGGTGGTCGGAACTTGAAGATCGCTGCCAGGGAGTACGTTCCTTCCGTGTCCAGGCCGTCCCGGCGCGCTTCCGCCGGTGAAATGGCATCCGGATTGGCCCTTTGCTTTTCGGTGGCCATGATTGCTTACATGTCCCACCTGTATCTCTTCAGCAAGGTCAGCCCGTTGCTATGGGCTTTCGCATACAGCGTCGCGGTCTCCAACCTTTTCAAGTATCCCTTCCGTGAACTCCCCGGGGTTGGATATGCGGCCGGAACGCTCCTGCGATTCTCGATTGCCGTGATGGGTTTCACCGTCAGCGCCGTTGCCTGGATCACGGTCGGCTGGGCCGGTCTGTTGACAGTCCTGGGGGTTATTCTCTTCGCTTTGGTGCTGGGAACCTGGTTCTCCAAACGCCTCGGCCTCCGTTCCGCAACCGGCGCTCTGATCGCCGGGGGAACGGCCATTTGCGGGGCAACGGCCATCGCCGCCCTGGGACCGGCGGTTGACGCCCGGGAAGAGGAGATGGGGGTAGCCGTCTCCTGCATCACCCTTTTCGGTCTGCTGGCCATGGTTCTCTATCCCTTCCTCTTCCAGGCCACACCGCTGGGCGCCCTGCTGCGAAACTCCCCCACCGCTTTCGGAATTTGGGCGGGCACCGGCATCCATGAAACCGCGCAGGTGATCGGCGCGGCGGCACAAGTCGGCGAGGAAGCTCTTCGGGTGGCCATCGTGGCCAAGTCGGTCAGGATCTTCTCCATTGTCCCGGTCGTGGTGCTCTTTTCCCTGCTCTTCGCGGGGAGGGTGGAACGAGGGTCGCGTTCACGGACAGTTCCTTTTTTCGCCCTGTTCTTCGTCGCCGCTTCTTTGGTCAACTCCGGCCTATTGCTCCTTCCCTCCACCGCTCAGGCCTGGCAGGCCTTTTCCGGCACCTGGGTCAAGCCCTTCTTGACTTTGACCCTGGCGGTCTCTTTCGCCGGATTGGGATTCAAAGTCCACCTTCGAAGCCTGACCTCCATCGGGTGGCGGGCCTTCGTCGCGGGCCTGGTAACCGCCTCCCTGACCGCCGTGGCGGCTCTGCTCCTGGTCGTCTTTTTCTACCTGCCGGCCAGCGGGCTTTAGCATCAGCAGTGGAGCTATTGTGAAGGTCTTGCTTTGTCATTATTCGTCGCGCTCAATGCACCTGACGGGAGGACTCGCTTTCGCGGCATAGAAGATCTCGCGGCGGGACAAGAGAAAGGGTGTAGAGAGCCGATGCTGCGTGGAATCCGCGGCGCAACCACCGTGCGGGAGAACCGTTCGGAAGAGATCCTGGAAGCGACGAAGGAACTGCTGACCCAACTGGTCAACGAGAATGGGATCACGGCATCGGAGATCGCCGCCATCATCTTCAGCGTAACCTCGGATCTCAATGCGGCTTTCCCGGCTGCGGCGGGGAGGGAACTGGGCTGGGATACCGTCCCGTTTCTTTGCACCACCGAAATCCCCGTTCCCGGAAGCTTGCCGCGCTGTATCAGGATCTTGGTATTGCTCAACACCGGCAAAGAGCAAGATCGGATCAAACACGTATACTTGAGGGACGCGGTGTCTCTGCGTCCCGACCTGGTGGGAACCTAAGTATGGACGAAGCGGTGGACGACCGCTCGGGCGCCCGGTTATCGGAAAAAGGGAATCCAAAAACAGTTGTCGAATGGCCCCACAAGTTGATGGTAATCGCCGTTGACGGTCCGGCAGGGGCGGGTAAGAGCACCGTCGCTCGGAGGCTGGCGGCGGAGTTAGGCTGCCTCCACGTAGACAGCGGCGCCATTTACCGTTCGGTGACCTTGAGAGCCCTTTACCAGTCAATCGACCTTCAGGACCGCCGCCGCCTTGAAGAGGCGGCTGACTCCGCCGTGATCGAGATCATCCCCGATAACGGCGGAGGAGACAGCGTGGTGCTTCTGGACGGACGGGATGTCACCAGGGAGATCAGGAGTCCCGCAGTAGGCGCGGCCGTGTCCCTGGTGGCTATGGTGCCCGGGGTCAGAGCGGTGGTAACCGAAAAGCTCCGTTCCGTTGCCTCGGGTCGGGG
>JACPQU010000060.1 GCA_016190305.1 Bacillota bacterium | reverse complement strand
TTGCGGAAGTGAGGCGGGCTACAGCCCGCCTTGCTTATGGACCGACCGGCTCCTCGTTTCGGGTTGATCCCATCGGGTTGAGGCCAACGGCGCCCGGCCGGACACCGGCGGAGAGCGGTGACCGGTATTATTTATTTTACGAAGGAAACTGTGAAGGAAAAGGGACAAGATGAGAGAGACTTATAAATAGCATCACTTATGATCAAGATCTCAGATGATCTAGATCAAATTCAACTGGAGCAAGGTGAAGTAAATGGAATTGAATGAACGTTTCTTTGAGATGGAGCTCGGAGGCAGACCCTTACGGCTGGAAACCGGAAAACTGGCCAAGCAGGCCAACGGCGCGGTCATGGTGCGTTACGGGGATACCGTGATCCTGGTAACGGCCACCATGTCACGGGACGTCCGGGAAGGGATCGACTTTTTCCCGCTGCTTGTCGACTACGAGGAAAAGCTCTACGCCGCGGGCAAGATCCCGGGGGGGTTCATCAAGCGGGAAGGCCGCCCGAGCGATAAGGCGGTCCTCGAGATGCGCCTGACCGACCGGTCCATGCGCCCTCTTTTCCCGAAAGGGATGCGTAATGACGTCCAGGTCGTGGCTACGGTGCTGTCGGTTGATCAGGACGCCCCGCTGGCCGTGGCGGGGATCATCGGGGCATCGGCGGCGACAACCATCTCCGATATCCCTTGGGCCGGGCCCATCGCGGCGGTCATCGTCGGTTACGTGGACGGTGGGTACGTCTTGAATCCGACGGTGGAGCAAAGCCAGACCAGCGCCCTTCACCTGGTGGTGGCCGGGACGAAGGATGCCATCCTGATGGTGGAAGCGGGCGCGGAAGAGATCCCGGAGGAGGTCATGCTGGGAGCCATCGATTTCGCCCACCGGAGTATAGTTCCCCTCGTGGAGCTCCAGGAGCGGATGGCCCGCGAGATTGGCAAAGAGAAAGCTGCTCTCACCCTTCGAGCCCCCGCGGAGGAACTGGTACGGGAAGTGGAGGGTAAGGCCACGGATCGCCTTGACCGCGCCCTGCGGAACCCTGACAAGCTGGCGCGGGAAGAGAACGTCCAGAACATCAAGAACGAGATCGTCGAGGAAATCCTTTCCGCCCAGGCGGATGAGGCCAGGGGCCAGGTTGCGAAGAGCGCCGGGGGCGCCTTCGACGACCTGATGAAAAAGCTTGTCCGCGGGATGATCGTCGGGGAGGGGATCCGGCCGGACGGCCGCGGAACCCGGGAGATTCGTCCGATCTCCTGCGAGGTCGGCCTCCTGCCGAGGACCCACGGATCAGGGCTATTCACCCGGGGCCAGACCCAGGTGCTGACCATCACCACCTTGGGGGCCGTCGGGGACATCCAGCACCTGGATGATCTCGGACTGGAAGAGACCAAGCGGTACATCCATCACTATAACTTCCCGCCCTTCAGCGTGGGAGAGGTGCGGCCTCTACGGGGCGCGAGCCGTCGCGACATCGGGCATGGCGCCCTCGCCGAGCGCGCCCTGCTCCCCATGATCCCCGACCGCGAGAAGTTTCCCTACACCATCAGGTTGGTCTCCGAGGTGCTGGAGTCCAATGGCTCGACCTCCATGGCCAGCGTCTGCGGCAGCACCCTATCCCTGATGGACGCCGGCGTGCCCATCAAAGCCCCGGTGGCCGGGGTGGCCATGGGATTGGTCAAGGAAGGGGACGGCTTCGCGGTGCTCACCGACATCCAGGGGCTCGAAGACGCCCTGGGAGACATGGACTTCAAGGTCGCCGGCACCGCCCGCGGGATCACCGCCCTCCAGATGGATATCAAGATCAAGGGGATCTCCTCGGAGATCCTGCGGAATGCCCTGGCCCAGGCCCGCGAGGGACGGATGAGCATCCTGGAAAAAATGCTGGCGGTCCTGGCCAATCCCCGGGAGGATCTCTCCAGATATGCCCCGCGGATCATCAGCATCAGCATCGATCCGGACAAGATCAGGCTGGTCATCGGTCCCGGCGGCAAGATGATCAACAAGATCGTCGCCGAAACCGGGGTGGAGATAGATATCGAGTCCGACGGAACCACCTTCATCGCGGCGGTGGATCAGGCTGCATCCGCCAAGGCCCTCGCCATGATCGAAGCCCTGATCAAGGACGTCGAGGTCGGAACCATCTACGAGGGTAAGGTTGTCCGTACCGAGAAATACGGCGCCTTCGTCGAGATCCTTCCGGGCAAGGACGGTCTCGTGCACATCTCCCAGCTTGCCGAGGGGCGCGTGGGGCAGGTCGAGGACGTGGTGAAGGTCGGCGACCCCATCCTGGTCAAAGTGACCGAGATCGATCGCATGGGGCGGGTCAACCTCTCCCGGAAGGACGCCCTCAAGGAGCGGGGCATCGTCGAGCCGCCTTATCCCGCCGGTGACGGGAATCCTGGTTCGGAAAGGGAACCGGCCCTCACCGGAGCACCCCGATCTGACAGGGGCGGCTACGGCGAAGGAGGCCGTGACCGGGGGCCGGGACGGGGCGGTTACGGTGGTGGTGGAGGAGACCGTGATCGAGGCCCGGGACGGGGCGGCTATGGTGAGGGTGGCCGTGGGTCCGGCACCCGTGATCGGGATCGCAACTCCGGTTCGACACGTGGCGGCGAAGGCGGCCGCACCGACGGTCCCGGTGGAAGAGGTCCCCAGGGAGGACGTCCCAGGTACTAAGTATTTTTCCGGGGACTGCCCGCTACTAGGGAGGTGCCGGCTTGGAGCCGATCCTGACGGGCTCCCCGATGCTGGCCGGGAACCGGCCGACCTTGTGCACCGGTAATGATTACCTCTCCCTGACGGATATAGATCCTCACGACGGATCCCTCCACGGGATCTGTTTTCTTCACGAGGGCTTGCGCGGTACGGTGGAGTTGATCGGGAATGGGGCGCTCGCCTGCCCTTGGGTGGAAGCGGACGGACGGGAACTGCCCCTTGGCGGAAACCTGCGCTGGGAGCGCCTCGAGCACTGGATCCCCTCCTTCTCCTGGCGCGGCGATGGTCTGGCTGTCAGGGGGGTGATCTGCTGTCC
>JACPQU010000056.1 GCA_016190305.1 Bacillota bacterium | reverse complement strand
GTGATCGCCCCCGCTTCTAATGGTATGCACCTGATGGTGGCGCCGGTATCACTCTTCACCGAAGCTTCGCACGCGGAATCCCCGCACCAGGGAGCCTTGATGAAACCGCGTCGGTCGGCCATGATCTCCTTGAAGTCCTCGAAGTTTCCGCTGAAGGCGGTCATCTCGACCATGCGCGCCGCGGCCCGATGGTAAATCCCCTCCTGGACGGAGTCGAGGAGCGACCGGACCTCGGCCGCCAGATCCGTTCGCGGAACGAAGGACTTCTCCCCGGTGTCGCGCCGCGCCAGGACCACCTGGTTCTTCTCCACATCCCGAGGTCCGATCTCCAGCCGGACGGGCACCCCGCGCATCTCCCATTCGTTGAACTTCCATCCGGGGGTGTACTGGGGCCGGCCGTCGGTATGTACCCGCAGGCCGGCGCCCTTCAACTCGGCCTCCACAGCGCGGGCATGGGGGAGGATGTGCTCCCAGTCGCCCTTGCGGGGGATGGGGACGATCACCACCTGGTGGGGTGCTACCGCCGGGGGCAGGACGAGCCCGCGATCATCCCCGTGGCACATCACGAGGGCGCCGATAAGCCTGGTGCTCACCCCCCATGAGGTTTGCCAGACGTGCTTGAGCTGATCGTCCTCGTCGAGGAAGAGGATGTCGAAGACGCGGGCGAAGTGCTGGCCCAGGTTGTGGGAGGTGCCGGCCTGGAGGGCCCGGCCGTCGGCCATCAGGGACTCCAGGGTGTAGGTACGGAGCGCCCCCGCGAACTTCTCGGCCTCCGACTTCCGGCCCACGACGACCGGGAGCGCGAGTTCCGTCTCCATGAACTCCCGGTAGACCCCCAGCATCTTGAGGGTCTCCTCCTCGGCCTCCTCCTCGGTACGGTGGGCGGTGTGGCCCTCCTGCCACAGGAACTCCAGGGTGCGCAGGAAGGGGCGGGTCGCCTTCTCCCACCTGACGACGTTGGCCCACTGGTTGATCAGGACCGGGAGATCCCGCCAGGACTGGATCCACTTGGAATACATCTGGCAGATGATCGTCTCGGAGGTCGGCCGGACCGCCAGGCGCTCGCCCAGGTCCTCCTGCCCGCCCCTGGTCACCCAGGCGACCTCGGGGGCGAAACCCTCCACGTGCTCGACCTCTTTCTGAAGGAGCGATTCCGGGATGAACAGGGGAAAGTAGGCGTTCTGGTGCCCGGTATCCTTGATCCTCCGGTCCAGGCGCTGCTGGATGTTCTCCCAGAGGGCGAAGCCGTAGGGCTTGATCACCATCGTCCCGCGGACCGGGCCGTAGTCGACCAGCTCCGCCTTCATCACCACATCGGTGTACCACTGGGCGAAGTCGGTTCCCTGGGGGGTGATCTCGCGGACGAACTCCTTCTCCTGATCTTGCTGTTCTGGCATGGGTGCGGAGCCTCCCTGGCGGGACTTGAAGGCAAAAAAACCCTTTGCCCGGCCTGTCAACGGGATCAAAGGGCGATCGCAAGGGACACGAACAGGTTTATTTTAACAATCCGGTCCTTCCGGCGTCAAGGCGGGTATCGGACCCGACCAAGAGCTAGACCTTGCAAGGACCCAACCTCTGCCGGGGGCTCTGCCCTTGCCAAGGACCCACCCTTGCCGTGATTCGGTCCTTGCCGCGAAATCGGCCCTCGGGCGGGACTCATCCACCCGGACCCAGTCCATTTGGGGACTTAACCCTCGGGCGGGACTCAGCTTTTTCCGCGGGGCCCCGCCCTGGTCACCAGGGGCTTTACCAGCCAGATGGCCATGCTCCTGAGCAGGGACAACCCGGCCAGAAGCGCGAAGGCCGTCCGGATCCCGCCCCAGTCGGCCACCGCCCCCACAAGGCCGCCCGCGGCCCCGCCCAGGTAGCCGGCGCCGTAGATGATCCCGAAGGCCCGGCCCGTGCCGCCCGGAAAGACCCGCGTGACCAGAGCCAGTTCCGCGGGCTGGCCGGTGAACCGCCCCAGGCCCACGAGGGATACGACAAGGAGGAGCCACGCGGTCGGAAGATTCGCCAGGGCGAGGATGAGCAGGGAAACCGAAGCCGTCAGCGCGGAGAGGGAGCTGACCGCCACCTTGGGGAACCGGTCGGCCAGCCGGCCCCCGAGAAGCACTGAGAAGGTGCCCACCCAGAAGAGAAGCGAGGTGATCAGGCCGGAGGAGGCCACCGAGGTTCCGTAGACGTCGTTGAGGAAGGTCGGGAGGAAGCTGTTCACCCCCTGGGAGATCATCCCGACGGCGAACATCATGAAGGTCATTACCGCGATGCCAAGCCAGACGCGGGGCCGCGGCCGCTCCTGAAGAACGGGGACGGCATCTGGGCCCGGATTTAGCGCTTCGCCCGTGGGCTTAATGGCGGCGGGCTCGGCCGCGTCGGGTTCCGCCCGCGCCGCGCCCGCCCCTTCCGGACGGACCGGCGTGATCGTCTTCCGTCCAAGGTCGGGCACCTCCACCTTCCGCCAGATGTAGAAGGAGTAAGCGATCCCCACCAGGCTGATGATCCATAGGCTTGTGCGCCAGCCGGCCACGGCGCTGAGGGGGCCGATGACGGCGAAGGAGAGGGAGGTGCCGGCGAAGCCCGAGAAGGTATGGAAGGCCAG
>JACPQU010000013.1 GCA_016190305.1 Bacillota bacterium | reverse complement strand
CGGCGTTCGCTTTGCGGGCAGTTCGGGGACTGCACGGCGATCACGACCGGGGTGTGCCGTTTCCCGCTTCTGGCGCGTCCCTGCGGTTCGCCGTCGATTTACCTGGACTACGGGAAGCTGGCCGGTCGTCTGGGCTGGAAGATGCTCCACGGCGGCTGGTGCGTCTGGCCGGAGGACGTGCCGGACGACATGCCCTGCTACAACCTGGGAATCGTGCTCATCGACTAAAAGGCCGCCGCTAACGGCATAAGGCCTGATCAGCAACGGGGGGTGCGCCGGTTCATGAACCCTGAAAAGGGAACACGGACAACGATCATCGGGCAGGACGTGGTTCGGCCGGACGCTTTGGCCAAGGCCACCGGACGGGCGGTCTTCGCCGGGGACGTGAGGCGTCCCGGAATGCTCCGGGCCCGCTGTCTCAGGAGCCCTTATCCCCATGCCCGGATCCTGCGGATCGACACCGGCAAGGCCCTCGCCTTGCCCGGCGTGAAGGCCGTCCTGACGGGGGAGGACCTGGATCCCCGTCTGGTCGGGTTCAAACTGAAGGACCAGCCCCTCCTGGCCCGAGACGTGATCCGGCACGCCGGAGAGCGCGTGGCGGTGGTCGCGGCGGAGGATCCGTCCATCCTCGAGAATGCCCTCCGGCTAATCGAGGTGGAGTACGAAGAACTTCGGGCTGTCTTTGACCCCGTGGAGGCCATGTCCCCGGGTGCACCGCTGGTCCACGAATCCCTGGCCGGTTACAAGGGCCTGCCGGAAACGGGCGGGATCCCCAATGTCTGCGCCCTGACGCGGGCCGGCAAGGGTGAGGTTGAGCGGGGCATGGCCGAGGCGGACGCTGTTTTCGAAGATGTTTTTGAGCTGCAGGCGGTGCACCAGGGTTATATGGAACCCCACTCCTCCCTGGTGGAGGTGGGCCCGGACGGTACGGTTCGGGTCTGGAGCAGCCACAAGGCGCCTTTCGTGCTGCGGTCCCACCTGGCCGGAAACCTTGGGATCCCGCCGGAGAAGATCGTGGTCCATAACCCCTACGTGGGCGGGGATTTCGGGGGCAAGGGCTTCCTGATGGATGAACCCCTGTGCTACTATCTTTCCCTGGCTACCGGAAGGCCGGTCAGGATGGACATGTCCCGTGATGAGGAGTTCATCGCGGGAACCAAGCGCCATCCCGGCCAGGTCCGGATCAAGACCGGGGTCATGCGGGACGGGACCATCGTGGCCCGCGACGTCGCGATCGTGTTTAACTCGGGAGCGTATGCTTCCGCCAAGCCCAACGTCACCGTCGTCGGGTACAAGAGCGCCTGTGGTGTCTACCGGATTCCCCACACGCGTGTTGAAGCCCGTTGCGTTTACACCCACACCAGCCCGGGAGGACACGTCCGGGCGCCCGGGGATCCCCAGGTCTTTTTCGCGGTCGAGCATCACATGGATAAGATCGCTGCCCGGATTGGCCTGGATCCCGTGGAGTTCCGGCGCCGGAACCTGCTCCGGGAGGGGGACGAGGGCCCCGTGAAAGAGCACTGGACCGGGATCGTGGCGGAGCAGACCATGGATGCCGCGGTGAAGGCGGCTCCGGCCATGATTTCCGCTCTGGCCGCTCCGGCGGTTTCAGCGGCTTCGCTCGCCGGCCCCGGCCCGAGGCCCGGCTCCTCGCAACCTGGATCCCCGGAATCCGCCACCGGGACTCATCGCAGCCGGGGGGCCGGGATCGCCTGTTCCCAGCGGAAGGTCGGCGGAGGGGAATCGGAGGCCATGGTGACCCTCGATCGAACCGGCCGGGCGTTGCTGTACACGGGTGCCTCGGAGAGCGGGCCCGGATGCCACGGCGTCCTCCGGCAGATCGTGGCGGCGGAGCTGGGGCTGGCCGCCGACGAAGTGGATGTGGTCGTGGTCGGAGCCGGTCAGGAGCCCGCCCTCTATGACAAGGGGACAGGGGCCAGCAGGGTCACCCACGTTTCCGGGGAAGCGGCCAGACGGGCCGCGGCGCAGGCGAGGGAACGCCTCTTGGAGCGGGCCGGGGGAACGGCCGGATCGTCCGGATCAATCGTCTCCGTGGCCGAGGCGGTCCTGGCCGAGGGGGAGACCGTTGATGGCCGTTGCAGGTATGAGGCGGGCGAGACCCCTTATACCTGTTTCACCTCCCAGGTTGCCGAGGTTGAGGTGGATCTGGAAACCGGCCAGGTAAAGCTCACCGCCCTTACCTCGACCAATGACGTGGGGGTGGTCCTGAACCCGTCCGCCGCTGAAGGCCAGATCACCGGAGGAGCGTCGATGGGGGCGGGCTACGCCCTTTTCGAGGAAATCGTGGAAACGGATGGTTTGACCCGGAACCCCAGTTTCCTGGATTACCGGATGCCCACCGCCGCCGACCTCCCGTCTTTCAAGACCCTGTTCGTGGAGGGAGCTCCCGGCCCTGGACCTTTCGGTGCCAAGGGGATCGGTGAACTGGGTGTATCCCCCACCGCTCCCGCCATCGCCAACGCCGTGGCCAAGGCGACCGGGTGCTGGTTTGACAGTCTGCCCATCACGCCCGAAAAGGTGTGGCGGGCTTTACGAAAGCGGTAGAACGTCCGGTTTACGCAAGCTGTTTAACGCGTGGAAAGACACGCGGCAAACCGCCGGTAGGGACCCAGGGGGGTCGTTATGGGGACTCTGGTCATCAAGCGCTTGTTCCAAACCGTCCTCGTGATGCTCGGCCTGTCGCTGATCGTCTTCCTGGTGCTCCAGGCGACGGCCGACATCGCCGCCATCCTCATGCCGGGTGACGCCACGACGGAAGAAATTGAGGCCCTCAGGCATACTCTCGGCCTGGACCGACCCCTCTACGTTCAATACTTTTCATGGCTTGGGGGCGTGGTCAAAGGGGATTTCGGCAATTCCTACCGCTATAATCTACCCGCGTTGCCTCTGGTTCTTAAGCGGATGCCGGCGACCCTGCAACTGGGGGTGACCGCCCAGCTCATCGCCCTGCTCGTCGCTTTTCCGCTGGGGATCTTGGCGGCCGTCTACCGTGGCTCCATCGTGGATCGCTTCGCCATGGGTCTGGCTATGCTCGGCCAGTCGGTGGCCCATTTCTGGCTCGGCCTGATGCTCATCTTCGTCTTGGGCCTCCGTTTCGATCTTCTCCCAATCTCGGGCACCGGTTCCTGGCTGCACCTGATCATGCCCGCGGTGACCCTGTCCACCAGGCCGATGGCGCGCACGGCCCGCCTGGTCCGATCCGGGATGCTGGAAATCCTGGGTCAGGATTACATCCGGACGGCCCGGGCAAAGGGTCTCGCGGAAATGGCGGTAGTGAGAAAGCATGCGTTGAAGAACGCCATGATCCCCATCGTAACCGTCATAGGCCTGGAACTCGGGAGCCTCCTGAACGGCTCGGTGGTGGTGGAGAACGTCTTCGCTTGGCCTGGGGTCGGCCAGCTCCTCGTCCAGTCCCTCAAGGGCCGCGATTTGCCCGTTGTCCAAGCCTCCGTGCTTCTGATCGCGGGCATTTACGTGTTCATCAACCTGGTCGTCGATATCCTGTACAAATACCTTGATCCCAGGGTGAGGTTCCATTGATGGGCATGGATGACCTGATGACTTCGCCGTCTCCCAACGCAACCACCGGAAGGCCCCTCCGCAGGCGGCCCGCCTGGGTCCGCTGGATGGTGCGCAACCGCACCATCCTTCCTGCCCTGCTCATTATCGGGTTGCTGGTGTTCTTCGCCCTCTTCTCCAAGATGCTTTCTCCTTACGACCCGCTCACCACCAACCTGCCTGAGAAGCTGAAACCGCCGATGTCGGAAGGCCATTTTCTCGGCACTGACGGCCTGGGGAGGGACATGATCGCCCGTCTTCTCTTTGGGGCGCGGATCTCGCTCATTGTGGGTCTCGGAGCCGTCTTCATCAGTGGAGGCATCGGGGTGCTGGTGGGCCTCGTTTCCGGTTACTTCAGCGGGAAGGTCGACGCCCTGCTCATGCGGCTGGGCGACATCCAGCTCGGTTTCCCCTCGTTCCTGATGGCCATCTCCATCATGGCCGCCTGGGGCACCGGCCTGGAAAAGGTGATCCTGGCCATTTCCATCTCGGGCTGGGTCACCTATGCCCGCGTGACGCGCGCCCAGGTGCTTTCACTAAGGGAAAAGGAGTACGTGGAGGCGGCGAGGGCGGCCGGCAACAGCAACTTGAGGATCATGTTCAGCCATATCCTGCCCAATACGATGGCTCCGATCATCGTGATCGCCACCTTCCAGGTGGCCCTGTCCATCATGGCGGAGGCCAGCCTCAGCTTCCTCGGGCTGGGAGTGACCCCCCAAACGCCCACCTGGGGCAGTATGCTCGCCGAAGGCCGGGATTACATGCGCACGGCCTGGTGGGTCGCCACCTTTCCGGGCCTGGCCATCCTGTTCACCGTCATGGGGGTCAACATGCTGGGAGACTGGATGCGGGATCATTGGGATCCCCGTTTGCGAAAGCGCTAGGCCGGACGATTTCAGGCGGATCCTGCTGAACCGCTTGTTAAGCCTTTCACGGGTTTGGTGTCATCACATTCTTGGATGACTGCTCTTTTTGGGAGGGGGTGGATTTTCCGGTAGTTGTTTTAGTCTCAGTTCGGGTTTTCTTTGGGTAAGGCTTAAAGTCAGACCGGTTTGACGGGTTCTTTGTTTGAAACAAGAAGATGCTGGATTGATTCAAAAAAGTGAGGTGTATCGTGTGATCGGTCGGAGAAGAAACTGGATGGTGGCCGTCGCCCTGTTGGCCGTCTTCGTCCTGCTGGCGGTTGGTTGCCGTAAAGCGGATGATAAACCCAAGGGTGCCGATCCCGCCCCCAAAACGGGTGAGACGGGTAAGCAAGGCGGTACTACCCCGGAACCTGAGAAAAAGCCCGCCAAGACCACCATGACTGTTCTCCTCTACGGTGAACCGGATACCCTGGATCCCATCTATTCGATGGGCATCCCGGAGAAGAACATCCTCGTCAACGTGGGCGAGGGGCTCTTCACGATCAGCAAGAACAAGGAGATCAAGCCGGTCCTGGCCGAGAGCTACAAGGTGATCGACGAGTTGACCTGGGAGTTCAAGCTGCGTCCGGGAATCAAGTTCCAGAACGTCCAGCCTCTCAACGCCGCGGCGGTCAAGTTCAACTACGAGCGGACTCAGGCCGACGCAGGCAAGATGAACAAGTGGGCCGGGGACATCAACATCAAGAGCATCGAGGTCGTGGACGAGCTCACGTTCCGCTTCCATACCACGGATCCCACTCCCCACATGCTGGCCCGCATCGCCGATGACCACTACATGATGGAGCCCAGCCATGTCAAATCCAAGACTCCTGAAGAAGTCGCCCGCCAGCCCATCGGCACAGGGGCTTACAAGCTAAAGGAGTGGCGCGCCGGCGACCGGGTCATTCTGGAGGCCAACGAGAACTACTGGGGCGGCAAGCCCACGATCAAGGAAATCGTCTTCCGGTTCATCCCGGAAGAGGGCACCCGGATCGCCGAACTCGAGAAGGGCAACGCGGACATCGTCTTCAAGGTTTCGCCGGACAGCATCCCCCTGGTCGAGAAGATACCTACCGCCAAGGTGCTCAGCGGCATGGGCGGGCGCCGGGTGTACCTGGGGATCAGGAACACGCCGGAGAACCTCCCCACAGCCAAGAAGGAAGTACGGCAGGCCCTGAATTACGGGGTGAACGTGGCTTCCATCGTCAAGAACATCCTGAGCGACAAGGCCGTCCGGTTGCTCAACCCCATCCTCCCGCCGAACCAGAAGCCGGATCTACCAAAATACGAGTACGACCCGGAAAAGGCGAAGCAGCTCCTGGCCCAGGCCGGGTACCCCAACGGTTTCTCCGTCAAGCTGGACGCCTTCCTCGGAGCCACCCTCAAGGATCGGGAGTTCCTGCAGGCCATCGTCGACGACTACCGGAAGATCGGGGTGGAGGTCACCCTGAACATCATGGAGAAGGCCGCTTTCGGGCAGGCCCTTAAGGATCGCAAGAACAGCGAGCTTTACCTGCACACCGCCGGAGCCGGCTTCGACCCGGCCCTCGACGTCCGGAACATGCGGCCGGACCATCCCAACAACGGGCACCAGTTCACTCCGCCGGAGTTCCTGGAAGGATTCGAGAAGATCCGGACTATCGTCGACCCGAAGCTGCGCCAGGAGTGGTCGTACAAGCTGCAAGACGTCATGAGCGACGGCGCGCCGTGGGTCTTCCTGTGGATGGAGCCGGAAGTCTACGGGGTGAACAAGGGCCTCAACGGTTTCACGCCGCAGGGTGACGAGCATCTGCGCGTCTTCTACCCGATCACCGGCGACATCATCACGCTGGAGTAACACTGAAACCGGTACCAGGAGTGGGGCGGACCATATGGGCCCGCCCCACTCCCCCGGTTGAAAGCCAATCAACCAGAAGCGCGCTACGGGATAGGCCCAAGGGGGTACGGCACGCGTCATGGATGATCTAATCCGCGTCGAGGATCTAAAAACCTGCTTCTTCACCGAGGACTCGGTGCTGCCCGCGGTGGACGGGGTCAGCTTCTCGCTGAAGCCCGGAGAAACCCTCGGTATCGTGGGGGAGAGCGGGTGCGGGAAGAGCATGACCGCCCTCTCCATTCTGCGCCTGGTTCCCACGCCCGGGGGGAGGATCACCGGAGGCCGGGTCATGTTCCAGGGGGAGTCCCTCCTGGCCAAGTCCGAAGCCGAGATGCAGGAGATCCGCGGCAATAAAATCTCCATGATATTCCAGGAACCGATGACCTCCCTGAACCCGGTGCACACCGTGGGGAGCCAGATCGCCGAGGTCCTTGAACTGCACCAGAAGATGTCGAAGCGGGAGGCCATGCTGAAGGCGGTGGAAATGCTTCGGCTCGTGCGCATCCCTTCCCCCGAGAGCCGGATCCACGAATACCCCCACCAGCTCTCCGGCGGGATGCGCCAGCG
>JACPQU010000012.1 GCA_016190305.1 Bacillota bacterium | reverse complement strand
ACGCGGAAGTAGCCCTCGGATCCCTTGGGATCCATCAGGTCGGCGAGTCCGGTGACCGAGACCATGTTGTTGGCCTTGAAGACCGGGACGGTGACCTCGGCCTCCAGGCTGAAGGTGGGTCCGATCACGGCAGCAACCTTCTGGTCCACCAGCTTGTTGGCCAGCACGGCCGCCTGCTGCGGATCGGCCTGGCTGTCGGCCTGCACGATCTCGATCTGCCGGCCGAGAAGTCCACCCTTCTTGTTCCACTCGTCGGCCGCCAGGATGGCGGCGTTCAGGTGGTTGGTACCGTAAGCCGACCAGTTACCGGTGATGGGACCCATGTAACCGATCTTGAGGGGTTCCTTCGGTGCCTCTTTCTTGGGTTCTTCCTTCTTGGGTTCTTCCTTCTTAGGTTGTTCCGTCTGCCCCGGTGTGGGCTGCGTCTTGGGCTCTTCCTTCTTCTTGCAGGCCCCGACGGTCAGAGCCAGCGCCAGGACCAGGAAGCATACCAGAGCCAGCTTCCAAAAACCTTTCCTCGCCAACAGTCTCTACCTCCCTCTTCCGATTCAAGATGTTTTCGTCTTACCCGTAGAAAGTTCGGATCACCGCTGGATCAGCTTTCCGATGAAGCTCATCTTTCCGACCTGGATTCGCCATTTACGGCACGAGTTCGGACTATTTCTCGCCCCCTAGAGATTCGGTTTTCCAGGATTTAAAGATGAAGCCTGTCGATCAACTGGATGCCAGGAGCGATTGCCCCAAGTAGACCCGCTTGACGTTCTCGTCTTTCATCAGTTGGGCGCTGGGTCCTGAAAGAGTGATCCGGCCCATTTCCATCACATAGGCACGGTCCGTGTGCCGGAGGGCCATCCGGGAGTTCTGTTCCACGACGAGGATGGTGGTGCCGGTAGCCCTGATCTCGTCGATCTTGCGAAAAGTCTCGGCCACCAGGATCGGCGACAGGCCCAGGGACGGCTCGTCCAGCATCAGGACCGTCGGCCTGGACATCAGGGCCTGTCCGATGGCCAGCATCTGCTGCTCTCCGCCGCTCATGGTTCCGCCCATCTGCGCACGTCTCTCCCGAAGGCGGGGGAAGAGGCGGTACACGCTTTCCAGGTTGTCAGAGATCGAACCCTTCTCGGTTTGCAGGTGCGCTCCCACCAGGAGGTTCTCCTCCACCGTCAGGTTTCCGAAAACCCGGCGGCCCTCAAGCACCTGGGAGATCCCGCTCTTGACGATCTCCTCGGGGCGCTTGCCGGTGATCTCCTGGCCGCCCATGAGGATTCTCCCCCGGCTGGGCTTCAGGAGCCCGGAGATGGAGTGGAGCAGGGTGCTCTTTCCGGCCCCGTTGGCACCGATGATGGCCACTGCTTCGCCCGGTTCGACCTTGATGGAGACATCCCACAGGGCCGTCACGGTGCCGTACTTTACCTCGATACCTTCAACGCTGAGCGCCGACGGCGCCATCGTTTCCACTCCTCCCCCGACTAGGCAGTTTCTCGGCCGAGATAGGCCTCGATGACCCTGGTGTTGGCTCGAACCTCCGCTTCCGTGCCCTCAGCCACCTTTTCCCCGTTGTCCAGGACGATGATCCGGTCGGAGATGCTCATGACCATCTGCATGTCGTGTTCAATCAGGATGATCGTGACTCCGAGACCCTGAATCCTCTTGATCAGGCGGGAAAGGTGCTCCTTCTCTCCCGAGTTGAGACCCGCAGCCGGCTCGTCCAGGATCAACATCACCGGTTCCTGGGCCAGCGACCGTGCGATTTCCACCCGCTTCTGGTAACCGTAAGGCAGATTCTTGATGATTTCGTTGCGCTTTTCGTAGAGGTCTTCCCCGACAAAGCGAAGCCAGTAGGCGCCCGCCGCCACCAGGGCCGATTCCTCCCGCCGCTGAGACGGGGTGCGGAATATGGAAGCCAGCAGGCCGGCCCGGATGTGCAGGTGACGACCAGAAACCACGTTTTCCATCACCGAAAGGTTGGGAAAGAGGCGGATCTTCTGGAAGGTCCTGCCGATGCCCGCCCGGGCGCGACGGTTCGGGCGCCACCTGGTCAGGTCGCCTCCCTTGAACTCCACCGAGCCCGCCGTCGGGCTGAGCAATCCGGAAAGGACGTTGACCAGGGTGGTCTTCCCGGCTCCATTCGGTCCGATGATGCTCACAAGCTCGCCGGTCCGGATGTCGAGGTTGACCTTGTCCACCGCCGTGACGCCGGCGAAGTGCTTGCTCAGGTTTTTCACGCTCAGGATCGTCCCGCTTGAGCCCGCGCCGGAACTGGAACGGCTACCATTCTCTTTAAGGGAGGGCTGGTAATCGATGCCTGCCCCGGATTCGACCGTGAGGGCCATCTTCGGGGGCGGGATGAGACCCATCGGGCGGAAGACGTTGATCAAGGCCATCGCGGCGCCGTAAACGAACATCCGGTAGAGCATGAATCCGCGGAGCACCTCCGGGAGGAGGGTGAAGGCCACCGCTCCGACCAGGGCTCCGGTCAGGTGACCGGGGCCGCCGACCGCCACCATGATCAGGATAAACAGGCTCTGCGCAAATCCGAAGCTGTTGGGTCCGATGACGGTGAGGTGGCTGGCCAGCAGCACGCCTCCGACTCCAGCGTAGGCCGCCCCGATGCCGAAGGCCAGCAGCTTGGTGCGGACGGTATCGATCCCGACAGTTTCCGCAGCCAGCTCATCCTCCCGGATGTACTTGAACGCGCGGCCGAACCGGGAGTGCTCCAAGCGATAGACGGTAAAGATCAGGATGCCGGCGAAAACGAGGGCGAAATAGTAGTAAGGGATGGGGGCGGTGAAGGTATAGCCCAGGATGCTCGGCCGGTGAATACCCGCGATGCCCATCCCGCCGTTTGTCAGGCTGCGGAAGTTATGCACCAGAAGGACGAAGATCTCTCCAAAGGCCAGGGTGACGAGCGCGAGGAAGATCAGGTTCAGCTTGAGGGTGGGCAGCGCCATCCCCAGCCCGAATAAGACCGCCAGACCTACGCCCAGGCCCATGGCCAGCCAGAAGTTGAGGTCCAGTTTCAGCATCGAAATGGCTGCCGAGTAGGCCGCCAACCCCGCGAAGGAGGCGTAGCCGAGATTGAGGAGCCCGGCATAGCCCAGCATGATGTTGAGCCCCAGGACCAGGATGACGTTGATCAAGATCATGGTCCCCACGTTAAGCCAGTAACGCGATCCGATGATCTGGGGAAACAGAATCGTGAAGAGTACAAGAGCGGCGATGACGATCTTCGTCGTACGCTCCGGCAGGAGGCCGGACCTGGGAGCGACGGGCTCCCTTTCAGCCTTGCTTTTTCCAGCAATACCCGGCACGGCAGCTTGATTTTTCAAGGAAGCTAGTCCCCCCTCTGTGTCCGCTCAGGGAACAGTCCCTGGGGCCGGAAGACGATGACCAGGATCAGGATGGCGTAGGCGAAGACGTCCTGCCAGTTGCCGGAGGTGGTTACAGCCGCGCCGAAGGCCTCCAGGATGCCGATGATCAGACCACCGACGATGGCCCCCGGAATGTTGCCGAATCCCCCGAAGATGGCCGCGGCCAGACCCTTGATCGAAACGGAAAGCCCCATGTACGGATCCATGATCCCGTAGAAGAGGCCGACGAAGCTGCCCGCCACTACCCCGATGGAAGCAACGATCATGAACATCAGGGCGATGACCTTGTTCACGTCGATGCCCTTCAACTGAGCCGCCGTCCGGTCCCAGGCGGTCGCCCGCATGGCTCGTCCCATTGCCGAGCGCTTCAAAAGCATATGCAGGGCCGCCATAAGCAGCACGGACAGGATCAAGATGATGATCTGGGTCAGAGTGACCGAAGCTGATCCGATCTGGTAGAAAGACCGGGCTCCGCTCACCTGAACCACCGTCGGGCGAGGGCCGAAGATGAAGACGTAGACGTTTTCCAGGGCGATCCCCACGCCCATCGAAGCGAAAAGGGGAGCCATCTCCACGTTCCGCAGGGGCCGGAAGATCCCCCGATCAAGCAGGTATCCCAGGATCACCCCCAGGAGCATTCCGAGCGCCAGGATGGCCAGCAAGACGGGCAAGACCTGGGTGCCGCCTCCAACTCCAAGGACGACGGCTACAACAAAGACCAGGAAGCTCCCGGTGGTGTAAACGGCACCGGTAGCGAAGTTGAGGGTCCTGGCCGTGGCCCAGACCATGCTGAACCCCATCCCCAGCAGTGCGTAAACCACTCCGATAGTCAGCCCGTTAACGATCTGTTGTAGCCACATGAATAGGCAACGCTCCTCCTGGGCCGATAATAAGGTGTAAGTT
>JACPQU010000058.1 GCA_016190305.1 Bacillota bacterium | reverse complement strand
CCTTCCCTTGGCGCAGACCCGGGTGTTGTTGTGGGGGTTGCCGGGTAGACCCTCGATCCCCGTGATCACCCCGTCCACCCGGTGCACCCTGATCCGGCACGCGTTGTAACACATGTAACAGACACTAGGAATCCAGACGTCTTCCTTGACCCCCAGCCTAACCGCAGGTGCAACTGCCATCCAAAGACCCCCCTCTATTTGGTCCGATCCCCGTTGATCCGATCCCCGTGACCCAACAAGCCGTTGAATAATACATCGACATTTACAATTCATCCGCATTGGGTTCAAACCCCATTGGGTTCAAACCCCCAGGTATTTCTCCTTGACCTCTTCATCGGCTTCCAGTTCCTGGGGTGTGGAGGTATGCACGATCTGGCCTTTGTTCATCACGTAGACCCGGTCGGCCGCCCTGAGGGCCAGGTGAAAGTTCTGCTCCACCAGCAGGATCGAGTATCCTTCGTGCTTGAGCTGGCGGATGACCTCGGCGATCTCCCGCACGATGATCGGAGCCAGCCCTTCCGACGGCTCATCCATGAGGAGCAGCTTCGGATTGGCCACCAGGGCCCTGGCGATGGCCACCATCTGCTGCTCGCCGCCCGAGAGCTGGTTGCCCTTGTTGGTCTTGCGCCGCTGCAGGGAGGGAAAAAACTCCAGGGCCCGGTCGACCGACCAGCCGTCCCCCCGCCCGTTCTTCGCCTTGCGGGCGCCGATGGCCAGGTTTTCGGCCACGGTGAGAGTGGGGAAGATTCGGCGGCCCTGGGGTACCAGGCCGATCCCCATGCGGGCGACCCGGTATGGAGGGAGACCGGAGATTTTCCGGTTGTCAAAGAGCACCGAGCCTCTCCTCGGGGGGACGAAACCGATGATGGAGTTGATCGTGGTGGTTTTCCCCGCGCCGTTGCGCCCCAGGATGCTGACCAGCTCGCCCTTGCCGACCTGAAGGGATAGACCCTGGAGAATATGGCTGTCGCCATAGTACGAGTGAATTTCCCGCAACTCCAGCACCCCAACATCTCCCTTGGTAAATTAAAGAAATCTTCAAGGATATTAAATATCAAAAAACGATACGATCTGGGACAGGACTCCAATTTGATCAAACATCTATATCTATATAAATACAGATCGGTTTTACGATGATGAGAGCGAAAAAGCTATGGCGGCAATTGTCATGTCTTTTGCTTGTTTCAGGTTCTTCGAGGATCGAAATATAACGATCAAATAACTTTAATCAAAGCCACATTTTTCGAAAATATTATCATGGAAATGAATCTTTACATAATCTTGAAAGACATCACTTATTTCAAGATTATCTTTCAAATTCCTTCTTCAGAGATTCCTCGGTCGGGAGCCCCGGGCGGGAGTTGCACGGGCGGTTGGGTGTCGGAGCGCTGGAGGCCAGATCCGGGCGGCTACTCCCACTCGATGGTCGCCGGAGGCTTGGAGGTGATGTCATAAACCACCCGGTTGACCCCGTCAACCTCGTTGAGGATCCGGGATGATACGCGGTTAAGAACGGGGTAAGGAATTTTAGCCCAATCGGCGGTCATACCGTCCTCGCTGGTCACCGCCCGCAGGGCGACGGCACGGGCGTAGGTACGCTCGTCGCCCATCACCCCGACGCTCTTGAGATCGAGGAGCACGGCGAAATACTGCCAGATCTCCCGGCTCAAACCGGCACCCGCGATCTCTTCCCTGATGACGGCATCGGCCTCTTTCAATATCTCAAGCTTCTCCCCGGTGACCTCGCCCAGGATCCGAACGGCCAGGCCGGGGCCGGGAAAGGGCTGCCGCCATACGATCTCCTCGGGTAGACCCAGCTCCAGGCCGAGAGCACGCACCTCGTCCTTGAACAGGTGCCGGAGGGGCTCGATGAGTTCCATTTTCATCTCCGGAGGCAGACCGCCAACGTTGTGATGGGTCTTGATCACCGCGGCTTTCCCCGAGCCTTCCCCCCCGCTCTCGATGACGTCCGGGTAAAGGGTCCCCTGGACGAGGAACCGGGTGTCGCCGATGGTCCGGGCCTCCTCCTCGAAGACCTTGATGAACTCCCGTCCGATCCGGACCCGTTTTCCCTCCGGATCCGTCACCCCGCGGAGTCTCTCCAGGAACCGGACGGAGGCCTCCACGTGCCGCACATGCATTCCCATCCGGTCCCGAAAGAAGGTCACCGCGCCTGCGGCCTCATCCTTGCGAAGCAATCCGTGATCGACGAAGATGCAGGTCAGAGCTTCGCCTACAGCCCGGTGGACCAGGACAGCCGCGACCGAGGAATCCACCCCGCCGCTCAACGCGCAGACCACCTTCTCACCCGCGGCCCGCACCTTGATCTCCTGGATCGTGTTCTCGATGAAGGATCCCATGGTCCAGTCGCCGAGGCAGCCGCAGTAGCGAAAGAGGAAGTTGGCCAGAAGATCTTTCCCTTGGGGAGTGTGCACAACCTCGGGGTGGAACTGGACGGCGCACAGGCGGCGCACCGGATCCTCCATCACCGCCACCGGGGAACCTTCGGAGCAGGCGGTGACCAGGAATCCTTCCGGCGGCCTGGTGACCAGGTCGCCGTGGCTCATCCAGACCTCCGTTTCGGGGGGGAGCCCCGATACCAGGGGGCCGCCGGCCCGCTCTGTGATCCGGAGCGTCGTCCGGCCGTACTCCCTTCGCCGGGCCGCTTCCACTTCACCGCCGAGGAGATGGGCCATCAACTGCATCCCGTAGCAGATCCCCAGGACGGGAATGCCGCTCCGGAACAGCCCCGGATCGCAGGTCGGGGCGCCCGCGCCGTAAACGCTGGCGGGCCCGCCCGAGAGGACGATCCCTTTCGGCTTCAGCTCCAGGATCCTGGAGAGGGGGGTGCTGGAGGGAAGGATCTTGGAATAGACGCGGCATTCACGGATCCGACGGGCGATCAACTGATTGTACTGGGCGCCGAAGTCCAGGACTACGACCAGTTCGTCAGGTTCGGCTCCCGCCTTCCCCGGAGGGAAGTCTTGACCATCCGGGGGTAAGACATCCGCACCGTGGTCATGGTTCGATCTTCGCTCGTCCCGCCCGTCCATTCCCATGCTCCTTCAACAAACCAAAAAGTAAACTGGAACAATCTACTCCGCCTTGATGACCTTCACCTTCACGCAACTGTCCAGGCCGCCCGAAGCGTAGTCGACGTTCTTCAGGTTGTGGTCGATAAGCGAATTGAAGTGGACTCCCTTGCCCCTGGCATGGGGGGGACGTCCCCGCCCCCACTGGCCCTGCACCCCGGCAACGGCGACGACCTCGGGATGGATCCCCTGGCGGAGGCAGACCCGGCCCTTCACCCTGAGCCCGGCGGTCGACTCCAGCCAGACCAGGTCCCCGTCTGCCAGACCCTTCTTGCCGGCGGTTTCAGCGTTGATGATGATTCCCCGATGGTGGGGATAGTAGTCGGTGATCTCACTCAGCCATGGGTTCTCCATGCTGAAGGAGAAGGTGTGATAAGGCATCTTGTAGTTGATCACCCAGAGATCGCACTCCGGCTTCAGGTCGGCCGCCGGTTGGCAGGGTTTCCAGTCGGGGACCGGTTGGTAGTCGTCGGTCTCCATGAAGTCGAAGCCCACCTCTTCGGCCTGTTTGCGGATCCGCTCCGCGGCCACAACGAAGGTTTCCACATAAATGGGCATGCGCCCTCTGGTGAAAGGACGCGGGAAAGCCTCCTGGACCGTTTTCCCCTGGGTGACGAAACCCTTCTCCTTCATTGTCTCCAAGCCGTTCTGCCGCCCCAGCCTGGCCATCAGGAAGTGATCGGCGAACTCCTCCACGGTGTAGCTTTTCTTGGGCTCCAGGGCCCACTCGCCCTTGAAGCTCAGGTAGGCGTCAAGCAACTTGTTGAATTCCTCGCGGAAACCCACCCGGTCCGATAACTCGAACAGGACCTCGTGCCAGTTCCTGGCCTCCCCCGGCGGGTCCAGCACCGGCTGCCGGACGGCGTAGCACCAGGTGCCCGTACCCACCACCTTGTTGAGCCCCACCCGCTCCGGGAGGGCCACCAGGCTCTCCAGGTAATGGGTCTCCGGGAGGACGATGTCGGCGAACTCCACCGTCTCGTCCACGGTCAAGGCGAAGGAAAGCTGGAAGGGAACCTTGGCCAAGGCCTCGGCCACCTTCTTGGGGTTGGCGGAGGTCATCATGATGTTGTTCCGGCTGTGGATCAGGAACTCGAGCTTGTAGGGGAGCTTGTACTTTTCCGGGTTGATCATGGTCTCCAGGAGCATCGGCCGGGAGCCGTTGCTCATCGGAAAGAGTTCCTTGACCTCCAGGCTCTGGATCACGGTCTTCTCCGGGGCCTTCCGGAGGGGATAGGGCACCCCCATGAAAGCAGCGACCGGGGATGGGATCAGCATTCCGTCCTCGTCGGCCTCAGGGTTCCACCCGGGCCCCGCCGCCAGGATCCCCATCTCGGATCCTGGAACATCCACCGCCCCGAGCACCACGTTGATCAACTGGATGGCCAGGGCGTTGACCATCCCGTGCTTGTGGGCCACGGCCCCCCGGTTATAGCAGACGGCGACGGGGCGATAAGGGAGTTCCACCCCGTCGATGGTGATCGTCCCGCCGATATTCGCGGCTTCGCCGATCTCCCGCGCGACCCGGCGCACAGTCTCCGCGGGGATGGTAGTGATCTTCGAAACCTTCTCCGGGGTATAGGATCGCACGTGATCCTTGAGGATCTGGAAGCCGGTCCGGCATCGGACGCCGTTCACCTCATAGGCGCCCTCGATGGCCGCTGTGAACTCATCCGCCTCGTGGAACGGGCGGGCCCGCCCGGCGCCGGGATCCCAGACAAGGGGTTTGCCCTCCTCGTTCCGCAGGTACTTCCCGTCCGGGGCGATTAGGTAAGGGCCGTTGGTGTGCCTGCGGATGAACTCCCGGTCGTAAATCCCGACTTCGTTGAGCAACTGGTTGACGATCCCGACGGCGAAAGCGGCGTCCGTCCCCGGGCGAAGGGGCACCCACTCCTGAGCGCCCGCGGCGGCCTGGCTCAGGAGGGGATCGACGACTACCAGGTGCATGCCCCTCGCCTTGGCGTTGGCCACCTTGTAGGCGTCATACACCGGGTTAAGGTGCATCCCGTGGCCCTTCTGGGTGCCGAAGAGCATGACATACCGGCAGTTCTCCCAGTCGGGCGAGGGGTAGAAGCTCCCGTGGAAGAGCCAGCTGATGGGGTGGATCCCATTGCCGCAGAACCAGCCCGGCGCCCCCGCGGTGAAGTTGTTGGAGCCGAACGCCACGAACCAGGCGTAGATGTAGGTGCTCATGACATGGACGTCAAAGCTGGTGACCAGCAGGGAACGGGGATCCTTGGCCCGTACCTCCTTGAGCTTGGTCGTGATGGTGTCCATGGCCTCATCCCAGCTGATCTCGACGAACCGGGGATCAACCCCGAGCCCCTTCTGGGGGTTCGTCCGCTTCAAGGGCCTGGTAATCCGGTAAGGGTTGTAGCAACTCATCAGGCCCGCCATTCCTTTTCCACAAAGGCGGGTGTCGTTGTGCGGGTTTCCCGGCTGACCTTCGATCCCGACGATGGTCCCGTCCACGCGGTGGACCCGGATCCGGCAGGAGTTATAGCACATGTTGCACACGGACGGGATCCAGACGTCTTCCCTGGTTACCGGTTTCGCTTTGGACATTTCTTGGCGCCCCCTGATTGGAGATGTTGGAACGATACCGTCCAAGGCTCTTGATTTAAGAATACATAAAAGCATACGTAGATTGAGGTACAAAGCTTAAGATACAAAAATCACCCTTCAACCCTGGCAATGAAAGAGCACGGATCCTCTTGGACGAGCCGGGGGAATAGTGGCGATTCTCTATATCTAGTTCTTGACCCTTCCTGATCGTTGCCGGAAGACTCAACCTGCACCGGTATACATTATACAATTATTCGTTCCTCAACCTGGCAACTCCTTCTACCGCGCGATTTGCGGGTGATCCAGCCGAATCATCCGTTCTTCAGAGATTTATCCGGACGCTTTAGAAATACGAACCCGGACACAGGCGTCCAGGGCCGACGTGACTTTGTCGATTTGGCTGAGATCCCACTTCAGCATCGAGTTCCAGTGGACGCCCTTCCCGCGGGGGACGGGCTGCCCCGGGATCCAGTGCCCCTGGGTGCCCATCACCGCCGCCACCTCGGGGTGGATTGTCTCCACCAGGTGGGCGACGCTCGAGCACCGGTGGCCGTTGGTGGATTCGACGATCACCTCGTCCCCCTCGGCGATCCCCTTCCGCAGAGCCGTTTGGGTGTTGATCAGCACCGTCCGGTTGTCGGGATAAGAAGCCGTAAGGTCCTCCAGCCAGGCGTTGTCATAGGTGTTGGACTGGGTGTGGTAGGGCACCTTGTAGTTGAGCAGGAAGAGGTCGTGCTCTCCCTTCGGCTCGAAGGCGGGACAGGGATGCCAGTCGGGGATCGCCTCATAGCCGTCGGTATCCCAGTCCTCCAGCCCCAGTTCCCCGGTAACCCGCCGGACGTCTTCCCCAGCCTTCAGGAAGTACTCGTAATAGAGGGGGATCCGGCCCTTGAGGAAGGGGCGCGGGTAGGTGTGCCGCACCTCTTTGGGCTCCTTGTAGATCCCGTACTTCTTGAACCAGGCCAGGCTGTGCTCCGGGCCGAACTTGGACCTGCACCAGCGGTCGCAGATCTCCTCGAAGCCGTACCGCCCGTCGGGATCCAGGATCCAGGGCTCCTTCAGGGCGAGATGGTGGTTCAGCACTCGGTGGTACTCGGGGAGCATCCCCATCCGCTCGGCCAAGTCGAAGAGCACCGATACCCAGTGGCGGACCCCCGCCGGGGGTTCCACCACCGGCTGGCGCAGCATCCAGTACCAGTACCCACCGGTCTGGACCAGGGCGCGGATGCGGTTCGGGAAGCAGTCCAGCCGCTCCAGGAAATGGGTGTCCGGAAAGACCACGTCCGCCATCTCGGTGCTGGCCTCCATCAGGTGGGTGAAGGTGGCGATGAACGGAATCTGGCGGTAAGACTCCGCGGCCCACTCCGGTTTCACCGTGGTCATCATGTAGTTGTTGCGGGCGTGGAGCAGCACCTCCAGCTTGTAGTCCAGCCCGAACCGGGCCGGATCTTCGAAGGCGAAATGGATCATGCTCCGCCCATAGCAGGATAAGGGGAAGAGTTCCGTCAGTTCGTAGACTTCCGCCCGCCGGACCTTGCGGGGCGGATAGGGCTGGAGAGCGAAGCAGATCTCCCTGGCCGGAACCAGCAGCCCGTCCGGCCCCACCCCGGGGGACCACCACGGGGAACTGCCGCTGGTGCCGAGATGGCCGCCGGGGACGTCCACCGCTCCGATCACCGTGTTCAGGAGCTGGACGGCCACGCCGTGGGACATGCTGTACCGGTGCTGGTTGATCCCACGGTACCAGTCGACATGGGCGGGGCGGTAGGGCAGTTCCACCCCGTCGATGGTGATCGTGCTCCCGATCCTGGCCGCCTCGCCATACTCCCGGGCGATCCTCCGAATGACCTCCGCCGGCACCGTGGTGATCTCCGCCACCTTCTCGGGGGGATACCGCCGGACGTGATCCTTGAGCAACTGGAAGCCGGGCTGGCATGGGACGCCCTCCACCTCGTAGGCGCCCTCCATGGCCGGATCCACCATCGTCCGATCATGATACTCCTTCGGAATCCCGGCGGCGGTGTCCCAGACGAGGGGCTCGCCGCTTTCCGGGTGCCGTGCGTACTTCCCGTCCGGGCCAATCAGGTAGGCCCCGTTGGTGTGTTCCTTGATGAAGCGGGCGTCGTAGATCCCCAGTTCGTTGAGGAGCACGTTCAGCATTCCCAGGGCCAGGGCCCCGTCGGTGCCCGGCCGGATGGCGATCCACTCGTTGGCCTTGGAGGCGGTGTAGCTGCACATCGGATCCACCACCACCAGCTTCATCCCCCGCTGCCTGGAGTCGGCGAACCTGGCGGCGGTCCCAGTGAAGTTGAAGTTGATGGCGGCCCCGAACTGGGTGCCCCACTGGATCAGGTACTTGCAGTGCTCGACGTCGGACTCCATGAAGAAGGTCCCGTGGTTGATCCATGCCAGGGGGTGCAGGTTGTTTCCGCAAAAGAACCCGGACGGACCGGAGGTGAAGTTCTCGCTCCCGAAGGCCGAGAGGAAGCTCTCCCCGATGGGCCCGAAGCCGTGGGCGTCGAAGGTCGAGATCATCAGGGCCCTCGGATCCTTGGCCCGGACCTTCTTCAACCGCTCGGCCACGGTGTCCAGGGCCTCGTCCCAGGAGATCTCCTCGAAGCCGGGATCGACGCCGAAACCCTTCCGGGGGTTGGTCCGCCGCAAGGGGGCGGTCACCCGGTGGGGGTTGTACAGGCTCATGATCGCGGAGTTGCCCTTTCCGCACAGCTTGCCCAGGTTATGAGGGCTGTCGGGATCCCCCTCGATCTTGACCACGACCCCGTTCACCCGGCGGACCCGGATGGAGCAGGCGTTGAAGCACATGTAGCAGGCCGACGGGATCCAGACGTCCTCTTCATTTACCTGTTCGCCGAGCGCTTGAGCCAAGATCTGGTCCCCCTCTCGAAAGTGAACTTTGTCGGGCGATCCGGATCTATCCCATCTATCGCACGCTGGACGATCAATCCCGGTTCGGGTGATCAATCTAAACAGCGCGCTTAGAGGTTGGAGTGGGTGGTGAAAGGAGTAGTTGAAAAGTTGCGGCGGAGATGGGCGGCGTGATCCGGCCGGAGCGAAGTTGATAAGACGAGCCGCGCCTGATGTTAACGGGCTGCGTTCCCTTTATCGGAAAATTCCATAACCGGCTGTGCGTTCCTCCGCCTGCGGCCGTTCAATCTTCACCTGCGGCCGTTAACCATCCACGCCTGACGCGGTGGAGTCAACGCTAAACCGGAATATGGGGGGAGGAAGCATTCGACGAGGACTCGACCTCCGCCGGGGACCCCGTCTCTCTTACCAAGGCGACCAGGACTGTGGCCAGGACCGTGAGCAGGATGATCAGCCCCCACCCGAGGGTATAATGGCCGGTCCGGTCGACCGTAAACCCGAAGAGAGGCGGTAAGATGAAGGCGCCCAGGGCCCCGGTCATCTGGCCGAAGCCGTTGGCGGCGGCGGCGTGCTCTTTGCCCCCAAGCTCCGCCCGCAGGATCGTGTGCACGCCGGCCCATCCCAGGATACTGGCTCCCAAAACCAGCAGGACCGTTCCCCGGAACCACGCGGGGGTGGCGGGCCCGATGCCGATCAGACCTATGAATCCCAGGGTCGCCAGGGCTCCCACCAGCAGGGCCGCCGGGCGGCGCCGGCCGCCGAAGAGGAAGTCGCTGATCATCCCCCATCCCACACGGGCGACCCCTGCGGCGATCTGGGCCATGGCCAAACCCATCGCGGCGGCCACCACCGGGATTCCGACTGCTTCTTTGAGGTAGAGGATAATGTAGGAGACGAAGGTGACCTGGGTTCCCAGGAGGACCCCCGTAGCGGTACAGGTCAACATAAGGTCCCGATTTCTGAAGATTAGACCCAGGTCCGCCAGGCGGAGTCCCTCGCCGACCTGGCGGCCGTCCGGGGCGTCGCGGAGAAAGCTGAGGACCGTGACCGCCGAGAGCACGGCAAGAGCGCCGATCAGGAAAAGGGGCACCCGCCAGCCGAATCTTTCGGCCAGGAGAGGCAGGGTGAGAGCGCCCAGGCCGCTCCCCGCCGCCACCCCGACCTTCATGATCCCGACGACCGTTCCCCGGGTGCGTGGGGGAAACCAGTACATGACCGCCTTGGCCGTGGTGGGAAGGATGGAACTGAACCCGGTCCCGGCGCAGAATAGGAGCGCCAGCAATGCGGTGAAGTTGGAGATCCCGGAGGCCAGGAACATGAAGACGCCCACCGCGGCCTGACCGAGGAAGAGAGTGCGACGGGGTCCGAGCCCGTCGGCCAGCCACCCCACCAGCAGGCCCAGGGAAGCAGCCCCCAGGTAGAACGAGGCCGGGATCATGCCGACCTGGGTCTTGGACAGATCCAGGGCGGACTCCAGGAACGGCAGAAGCATGGCAATGCCGTCCGCGTTCATAGCTCCGATCATCGTGGGTAGAAAGACCAGGGCGAGTACCCCGAGCTGTTTTCTTTCAAGCATGGGAAGGGGGAGCCTCCGGATAGTGATGACTGAGATATCGTAGATGATCTCTAGTCATTGATCTCGAGTCCTGAGTATCTGGTTTCGTCTCCAGTTCTACAGGAGAACTGTTCGGCTATGGCGGCACCAACGCCTTCAAGAAAAGCGCAGGGTGTAATTCTCCGTTACAATGACCCGGACCGGAACATCCTGCGGGGTTGCCGGGATCTCGGCCAGCACCTGAAAGCTGAAAGCCAACCCGACGGTCAGGGCCTCCGGTAAGAGGAGCGGGAGAAACCGGTCATAGAGCCCCAGGCCGAAACCGACCCGGAATCCCCGCCGGTCGAAGGCCAAGCCCGGGACTGCAACCAGGTCGATGGACCGGGGGTCGAGGGGATCACGCCGGTCCGCGGGCGGCTCCGGGACATTGAAGGTCCCGGGTTGGAGGGAATCAGGATCTTCGATGGTGTAAACCTCGATCCGCTTCCCCTTCAGGTTGGTGACCGGAACGGCCACGGTCTTGCCCCTGCCCAGGGCATCCCGGATCAGGCCGGCCGTCTCCACTTCGTTCCTGAAGGAGGCGAAGAGCATCACCGTCCGGGCTTTGTCATACTCGGGCAGGGCGGTAAACCGCTCCGCAATCCGGCGGCTGGCCGCTTCGATCCAGTCCCGGCCCATGGTTTCACGGAGGGATCCCATCCCGGCCCTCAATTGCGGCTTGGATGGAAGCGCAGTTTGTGAAACTCCTCTGTTAAACAAGGTGCCGTTCGCGGCGTCATTCGTAGCGTCATTCAATGCCGGGCCCTCCGCGGCGTTTTCCCAGAACACAGTAGAATATACCACACGATCACGAAGGCCGCGACAGCTCCAGGCTTTTTCGCTCTTCCAAAAGGAGGGCCAGGAGAGGGACGGCACCGTACATCAAGGTCGTAGCTGCGGCCACCACGCCGGAGTCGTTGGCAAGGAAGGCCGCCACGGCGGCCACGGTCACCGCCAGCATGGCCCTGCCGAAAGCGGGGTACGCGGCGAGCAGTCTGCGAAAAAGCCCGACGGGGCGGTAAAAAAGGATCGCCAGCCCCCCGAGCAGGGTCAAAAAAACCCTGCTCCAGATCGAATAACGGATCAGCTTGAGGTTCATCTCCGCCTTGCGGCGCCCAATCCCCAGCAGGCTCGTCCAGTCTCCCTGCATGAGTCGATCCAGGGCTTTCCCCACGTGTGAGCCCCCTTCCCCGGCCGGGACGGCGCTGTTTAAAAGGATCAGGGTCAAGGAGATGGCGAGGAGACCGCCTCCCGCCATGGCCGTCCGGAAGAGGGGGCTGATCCTCCGTCTTTCGGAAAGGACCCCGGAGAGGAGAAAAGTGAGCACGGCCGCGGCCGCGGTGATGGCTCCCCCCAGGTTCGCCCCGAGCCTGGGAGAAGCGAAGAGGTAGAAAAGGATCCCCGCGAGGACGGTACCCCCCGCGATCATCAGTTCCGGATTCCGGGTGCCGGATCGCTGCCACCAAGCACCCAGCGCCAGGATCGCCGCCCCCACCAGGACGCCCATGTATTCGTTGCCCATGCCGTAGAACCGCGCGCCGGCAATGGGATCATATCCGAGGATCGAGCCCTTCTGGAGGGGTGAGCCGGCCATGGTGTCCACGACCAGGACGAGGGCGGTGAGGGATCCGGCCAGAAAGAACTGATCGAAGAGACCGCGGGCGGCGAGGCGGATCAACTGGTTCAGTCCGATCGCCGCTCCGACCACGACCAGGGCCGCCTGCGGCAGCGGGAGCGGGCCGAGCCAGGAGAGGATGAGAAAGGAAACGGGGACCAGGAGCAGGCTGAGGGCTGTCGGGATCAGGGTCCGCCGGAGATCCGCACCCGTGAACAAGGAGAAAAGGGTGAAGATCACCAGGCCCATCTGGGCCAGGACGTACCCCTTGATCAGGGGAGGCCGGTTGCGGTAGGTCGCGGCCACCGCCTGCTCCAGAGCCACCAGGGTGCCAGCGGGATCGTCAGACCCGTCGGTGCGGCCCGCCAGGGGCCGGCCCTCCATCCAGGAAGACCGCTCAAGATCGAAAAATGACAGAATGGTCGCCGGGAGATCCACATTGAGGACGATGCCGGGCCGGCGGGTGGAAGCCGATGTCAGCAGGCCCGAGCCGATTCCGGGTCCCGCGGCGACGGCGGGAGTCAGGATCCGCCCGGAGCGGGCCGCCTCTTCAGGCGGGGAGAGGACAACGAAGGTGAATAGGAGCCGGTTGTCCTTCTCCCGCTCCAGGAGGGCGGCTGTCACCTGGGCCAACTTCCGGAGCGCGCGTTCTTTCTGGCTCCGGTAAGTATCCTCAAGACTGAGGGGCCGGGCTGCTTCGGCCCTCCCCGGATCGCCGAACTCCACGAAGACGACCTGGACCGAAGCTCGAAGCCGGTCATAGGCTTCCAGCAAACGATCCACATCGGTGGTGACGCCGAAAGGCTCATCCTCACCGGGGCTCAGGAGGGAGGGTCCGACCTCCCCGAACCGGACCACCCCTTTGGTGTTCATCGCCATAGATACCGCGGCCCGCTCCACCCGTCCCCCCTGGTCCCCGTTGCCGAGAACCCCCACCCCGATCTCCGCGTCTTCCAGGATTGATCCGAGATTCCCTGGAAAAACGGGGTAGCCGAGGGAGCCGTTGACCCGGACAAGCTGCCCGATCCCCAGGTGGCCCACCCCTCCAAGGGGTACCTCATTCCCGGTGCGCTGGCGGAACATGACCCCGGCCCGGGTACCCGCGACCGGTTCCCAGGGCTCAAGACCGGTGTCCGGGCTTGACACCCCAAGCGCCCAGTTCCCCGCCCCGATGGTCACCGCCGCGTTCTCGGCGTTCCGCCGCCCGGCCGAGTTCTGGTTCATCAGGCCCGCGGCGGCACCGGCACCGGCACCGTTCCCCGCCCCTGTCCAATCCTTGACGACAGGCCACACGTACCGAAGCATCTCCACAACCGATACCCCGTCGGCCACCAGCACCAGGACCACTTTTTCATCCCGTTCATCCCGTGAGATCGCCGGACCCGGGACGCTCCCGCCGGGCTCGGTGACCAGTCTTCTCTCTACGGTCCCGGCCGTAATCGCTTCGGCCGTAATCGCTTCAGCCGTGATCGCCCCGGCTGCACCGGACGGCCACGGGAAGCGGTCAAGGACGACAAGGGCCAGAACGGAGAGCAAGACGAAAAGTGCTCTCCTAGTCTCCGTCCGCCTCCTGATCTCCGTCCGCCTCCTTCTTTCCCGGGGTTCCGGCGCCCGGAACCCCGATTCCGGGGCTGCGGGCGTCCGAATCCCCGTTTCCGGTACCGGTGCCACCATCCCCGTCTCCCAGGGTGCCGGCGTCGATCGTTCCTAATCCGCGGTCTCCCAGCAGCGCGCCATAGATGCCGGCCGTCGCCGCGATCATGGAAGGGAGATTATAGAGCCGCTTGACCAGTTGCCGACCGGCCTCGGAACGCCGCGCTCCCTCTTCTCGATTCGAAAGGGCTTCAAGGACGGCCTCCGCGAGTTCGCCCGGTTTTCGTGGAGCGACCAGCCATCCCGTCTCACGGTGACGGATCACCTCCGGGATCCCCCCCACGGCGGAGGCGACCACCGGGACCCCCGCCGCCAGGGCCTCCAGGGCGGCCAGGGGAAGGCCCTCGGAATGGGAGGGCAAGACCAGGAGATCTGCGGCCGCCAGCACCAGCTTCGATGGTTGATAACCCTTGAAGAAGACCACATCATCCAGCCCGAGGCCGGCGCACCGCCGCTCCAGCTTCCCGGCTTCGGGTCCCTCTCCCGCCAGGAGGAAGCGAATCCCCGGCTTGAGCCGGTGAACCAAGGCTGCCGCCTCCAGGAGATCAAAGAGGCCTTTCTGGACCGCGAGCCGTGATAGAACGGCCACAACGGGGAAACCCCGGGGGAGATCCAGGGCGCTCCTGGCGTCTTCCTTCCCGGGCAACCCTTCCCCGAACGCCGGATCGATCCCGTTCGGGATGACCAGGGTGGGAGGGAAATCCGGGTTAAGGGCGGACCAATCCGCCGCGAGACCCTGGGAGACCATGATCACGCGGTCGAAGGAAGCGGCCAACCGCCCCGCTGCCTCCCCCGCCAACCGGCCAAGCAGGGGCCCCAACCCACGGTAGCCGGTACACGCTGGAAGACCGTGCACGGTGAGCACCGTCGCCGGCGCCCGGCCACCGGTGATCCCCAAGGCCCGGTGCCCCACGGCCCCAGCCTTGAGCCCGTGAAGGTGGAGCAGGGCGGGTCTGGTCTCCATGATCAGGCGGGCCAGCCTGGAAGCAGCCCTCCCGTCGGCGAGATAAGAGAATCCTCCCCCCAGGGGCACTCGGTAAACCCGGGGAACAAACCCGCCGGAATCCCGGCGCTCCGGCACCTGAAAGGAAGGGGGGCAAGCCAGAAGAGGCTCGTAGCCGAGGTGATTTAAACCTTGCAGCAAAGCCAGGACATGGGTCCGGATCCCCCCGGCGGCCGGGCCGCAGACGTGAAGTACCGTTCGAGAAGGCCAACCAGTCCCGGGGGCCGCGGACGGTTGCTGTCCGGCCTTGCGGGCGGCCCTGGTCAGGCGGTTACCGTTCATTTCAACCTGGGATATCTCGGTAGTAGATGACATTTTTGCTAGCTTTTCCCCAAAACGACCCTGTTAAACCCGGTGGAGCCGGCGGCCTGATGGTCGTTCGAAATGCCGGATTCGGTTCAGCGCTTCGTTGGGCGAAGGGCCAGCAAGGGGGCTTTTACTGTTCTCCTGGGCGAGTCAACCCACAAGCAGATGCAAGAATCAGCCAGGCGTGGGGGCGTGTCCGTGGCGTCAATTCTCAAGGCCGCGGTGGAAAGGGCGATCTCAGGCAATGACACAGTGGTGGAGGCCGCAGTCGTGGCGCCAAGCACAACACATTCCGTGATTGTGCAGCTATCTGCGCCGCTGATGGAGTGGATCACGCAAACGGCCGTGGACGGGGGGATCTCAAAGTCAACTTGCATTCGGTCCTGTGTGGCGCGTTACGTGAACGAAGAGTTGTCTTGATGCCGATGTTGTCCAGAGTCCGTACAGTGGTAAAATGAAGGCAACAAGCTGGCTCGGAGGGATTGTGATGAGCGAGCAAAGCAAGAAGGTGCTGGCCGATGCCCTGGCGTTGCCGCCCATTGAGCGGGCCGCTCTGGTCGAGGCCATTCTGTCCAGCTTCGATTTCCCCGCTCGCCAGGAAGTCGACGAACGGTGGGCTGAAGAGGCCGAACACCGGATTGATGCCTACGAGCGCGGAGAACTCAGTGTGGTGCCAGCAGATGCGGTCTTCGAACGGCTCGAAGGCCGAGCGGGGAAATGAAAGTCGATTTTCTGGCCGTCGCGGAAGCTGAACTTGCCGCGGCGGTTGCGCATTACAACCAAGAGAGCGAAGGGCTCGGCTACGAGTTTGCCGCTGAGGTCAGGGACCCTCGCGAGGATATTCCGTCTTCCGGACGCATGGCCAAGGCTGTCGCCGCGTACGCGACGCTGCCGGACCAGGCGATTTCCTTATGGCCTGGTCTACCAGGTACGCAGCGAATCTATTTTGATCGTTGCCGTCATGCACCTGCGTCGGCATCCGGAAACATGGCAATCAAGAATCGACCCGGATGAGCAGTGAGCCAAAACCCAATCGATGGTAAACCAAGAGACGAACACGGGTGCAAAAGGCCCGAGTTTGTCTCGTTATTTTGGGTGTTCGCCCGTCGAACTCGGGCAGGATTCGGCCCGATGATTGATTGTGAATGTATTCATACGATTCTTCCGTGAACCCCGCTGTACGCTCAGAGCGGTCTTCTGCAAAGATACACCAGCCACACTACTCCGCTTGCAATTACAACCCCGGCAATCAACAATGGCACCAAGATCGCCGGGTCAATCCCGCCAACCCCTGTCCAAACCCACTCGTATCTTTCGTGAACGGTTTCGCAACCCTTACTTTTGTGGCCAGGCACGACCTGATCGCACCGGCCCATGCGTCCAACAAGCAGTCTTACTCCGTCCCCGCGACAAGTGAATCCAGCGTCCTTCCCGGGCTGGAACCGTCGCTGGCGGACCTCACCGGCGGCGCCACCGCGCGTGCCCCCGTCCGCCCAGGGCTGTGCGACCCGGAACGGACTGGATATTGTGGCCTGCCCAGCCTCTGTCTGGGGAAGGTATCAGCCGTTCTAGTGAGTGTGATCGTTCCCGTCCGAATGGGTGGGGATCCGGCCCCGCCAGACCCCAGCACCTCTTGTGCCAGCGTAGATTACCCCATCGGAGGTCGCTTGCAGTGCATCAATAGCCGGCAACCCCCCGACTGCGCTGAAGTCTATCTCAGTCCAGGTATCACCCTTGTTGGAACTGACGAAGAAGCGCCCTTCCAGTGTGCCGACGAAGACATTGTCCGGATTGCTCTCGTCGACGGCTATGGACCGAATGTTATGGCCTTCTCCCGGTCCATCACTCCCGACCTGGCGCCAGGTGACACCGCCGTCCCTCGTGATGTAGAGTCCGTGGTTCGAGTCGACTGTTTCGCCGTCCCTGGTGACCCCAGACCGATGTGTGCCTACATAGGTGATCTTGGGGTCGTGTGGATCAAAGGCAATATAGTGCGCATGGTACTCCCTGAAGACATCGCTGACCCAACTCCAGGACTCGCCCCCGTTTTCCGACTTGTACACCCCAGCCAGGGATGTATACCATACTTCCTGCGCGTTGGCAGGGTTGATCGCCAATTTCATGGTTGTGAGCGAAGCGAACCTGGCGCAGTCGAAACCGGAGCTTGGGGAAGGATACCCTAGACTCTTGCACTCTTCTTGCTCTTTCAAGGAAATATCCTTACGCACATAAGGGAGTTCTTTGGGTATGCCCGCGTTGATTTCCCGCCAGGTGCGTCCTCCATCCTCGCTCTTGAACACCCCGTTGGCGGAGGTCCCCGCGTAGATGACGTCCGGATCGGTCGAGTCAATCAGCAGGTCGTAGACTTGCAGGGCACAGTCTCTTCCGCCAGCTTCACATTCTGGCTCAAACGATTCTTGGTCGCCTTTGAGACCTGTATACCTCTTGTCCCAGGTCTCGCCTCCGTCTTCTGTGACCCAGACCCCTGAGTCAAAGGGCTCTCTACCACACCCAACAAAGCCTCCATCATCGCTGCCACAACTTACACCCAGGAAGATCACATCAGGGTCGTTTGGGTGGAACGCGATCCCATATGGATATTGGGTACGGAGACCGAAGAAACGCCTTTCCCAGTGAAGCCCCCAATCTCTGGTTATATGGACGGTCCCATCGATGTTTCCAGCAATGACGCGAGCACTATTCCCAGGGTCTACCGCGACGGAACCAACCGTCGAGATCGTCAATTCTTCCACCAGGGTACGCCAGGTCATGCCACCATCTTCCGATTTAACAAAGGTCCGGTAATAACCGGTCAGGGCGACAATATTCGGGCTTGAGGGAGCAACCTCTATGGCATGTTCATACCGCACAGGCTCAATGTACGGCTGGGTAACGGTAGCCCATGTCTCGCCTCCGTCTAAACTCTTTAACACTCTTTCCGACGCCACGGTATAGACGACGTTCTCATTCATTGGGTCAATAGCTACCTGATTCATCGCGTTGAATAAGCCTTCATTACCGGCATCCGACAACACCTTAGACCAGGAGCCGCCACCGTCGACCGACTTGAAGATCGAAACATCTTGATTGTCGAACGTGCCAGTACAGTTATAGTGTTGGTCCGCGGCAACCGCATACATCACGTTCGTGTCCGTCGGGGCTATGTCGATGTCGCTCACCAACGCATCCCGCATCTGATTCTCCAGATGCTCCCACGTTCGGCCGCCGTCCCGACTTCTGTAGATGCCCTTGTTCGCTGGGCAGTTGAATCTGCGGTCGAGTTCTGAGTTGTTGTACCAAGATCCAGTCCCCAGATAGATTTCGTCTGGGTTTACCGGGTTGATTTCTATTTCGCTCACGATGATGTCTAGCGCGCTGCTCGCTAGCATGTCCGTCCAGGTTTCTCCTCCATCCTCGCTCTTGTGCAGCTGGCCTTCTGCGGTCCCAACATAAACAATTTGCGTGTCACGGGGGTCGATGGCAAGAGCATACGGTTGCAAGGTTACAAGTATGCTGGTCCAAGACTGTCCACCGGTTGTGGTTTTGTAGACACTTCCGGTATTGATGTTCGCTGCATAGACAGTGTTTGGATGCTTCGGGTCGATGGCCATGGCGCGGATCCCGAGAATACTCTGGCCGCCTGGCATATTCGTCCGGCTCCAGTGCAATCCGCCGTCGGTACTTTTGAATCCAGCAACGTAGATGATATCGGGGTTCTGTGGGTGGATCGCCAAGCCATAGCCTACGCCGCCGCCCGGCCCATTGGTCTGAACGAGCCTGATCCCCTCGCCCGTACCGAGTTCATCCGGATAGGGTGGGGAGGTAGGTGCAGGCGTCGGGGTTGGGGTCGGCATAAGGGCCGGGTCGGGAAAATGAAGCACGGGGCCCGACGTCTGAATGTGTACGGTGCGCGCTGGATCACTCCATGTCACATCAGCTCCCAGCGATTTGGAAATGAAACGCAGCGGTACCAGCGTTCGCCCTTCGATAATGGTGGCCGCGACATCGAGTGCGATGGGCTGCCCGTTTATCTGCGCTGTGGTAGACCCGACGGGCAAGACGACCGTCGTATCCTCTCGGGTGATCGTCACCGTTTGCGTGGCGCCATCCCAACCCACGAGGGCTCCCAGAGCCTCAGAGATGGCGCGCATCGGCACCAGGGTCCGGCCTTCGCGCACCATGGGAGGCACGTCAAAGGTCAACTCCCGGCCGTCCAGTACAACACGAATGTCGTTCTGGTTTAGCTCCCCATGGCCGGCCGGAAAAACGACCAGAACAAGCACAAGAAGCACCAAGAGAGTGCGCGAACGGGGAATCTGCTCCACTCCTCCCCTTTGCATTCAGGCTCTGAGTTCGAAGGTGCTACTAAATCTCCTGGCTGACTGCCGACGAGAGTCATCCGTGGCGGAGTTCACCCCCGTTGTTGGCCACCACCTGCAGCAGGTCCTCACCGCCATGCTCCAGCCGTTGAGTGGGCAGCGCGGCCACGGTTTCCGGCACATTTATCACCACTGGGAACCAGTTTCCAGTCCGCCTCTACACCGAATCTTTCTTCAAACTTGAAGAGCATCCTCCACAGGGCTGAACCCTGCGATAGCACTGTTATAAATAATTCTTGAAGAAAACCGGGAGGCCAGTGATTATGCAACTGGGCGCCCACCCGCACCCGGCCTTCTCCCGCTCCCACCTGGCCCCCCTGCTCTGGAAGAGACTCGACGAAGCCGGCGGCCGCAACAACCTCACCACCACCCTGACCCGGCTGCGCCAGGCATTGCCTGCCCACGCCGACGTGGGGATGGTGTGGGCTTGGAGCGATTGTCGGCCAGGGGGTGCGGATTCATGAGAACGGGAAGATCGTGCGCCAGGGACGGCGCTGTGAGACCACCCTGACCGGGATGCTGTTCTGCGGCCGCTGCCACGGTCGGCTGGCCTCCTGGGCCAGCCACGGTCAGTCGTACTATCGCTGCCGGGGCCACAAGGACTATCTTAAGCCTTGCAAGCTGCCCAGTGTGCCCGCCCTGTCCAACTCTCGGCGCGACTGGCCACCCTGGAACAGGTGGCGGCATGGGTTCGGAGCCTGGGTAAGGACGCCTCCCCGGCCGAGAAGCGACTGATCCTGCAGATGCTAGGCGTGCAGGTGACTGTTTTCGACGAGGGTCGGATTGAAATCAGCTCCGCAGTGCCGTCTGACGGGCTTGCCGCGTCCCTCGAATCCGGAGTTCCGTGCGACGGTGCAGGCCGTAACCGGACTCAAGTACGGAGTTAACAACAAGAGGGAAGTAGACGTAACAGGGAACACGTGAGAGAGTCGAAACCCGAACTCCTTGATCCAGCGCAAGGCACAAAGCGTTGACGTAAAGTGGGATCTATCCACACTATTCACAAGTTTATCCACAGCGCGTGTCGGGCTACCCGAAGAATATTCGACATTTATCCACAAGGTTAGACTGTATTCTACATAAATGATCCCGATTCGGCGGATTCCATCCTGACCGCAGCGGGCTAAAGTTTTCAATGTAGCCCGATAAACGCGCGATTCGTCATTGGGAAATTTCAGGCCGGGGGCCGCGGAGGGGGGATTCCAGGGGAAGACCGGCGGAAGCCTCCAGATCCAGGCCTGCGGGCCCGATCAGCGGGAAGAGGAAAGTTCCCGCGGAGGCGATCATGGCGGCATTGTCGGTGCACAGCACCGGGGAGGGATAGACCAGGCCAAGGGATAAACGGGCAGCCGCTTCGGCCATGCGCCCGCGCAGGGCGCTGTTGGCGGCCACCCCGCCCGCCAGGGCCACCGTCCGCACCCCTTCCCGGAGCGCCGCAGCCATGGTTTTCTCCACCAGCACCTCCACGACCGATTCCTGGAAGGATCGTGCGATGTGGGGGCTTTGCCGATCCAGTTCGACCGGGTCCAGGGGCTTCAGAACCCTGAGCACCGCCGTCTTGATCCCGCTGAAGCTGAAATCAAGGGATCCCGGCTCCAGGCGGGCGCAGGTGAAGGAATACCTGCCGGCTTCACCCCTGCCGGCCAGGCGATCGAGGGCCGCACCCCCAGGGTATCCCAGGCCCAGGGAACGGGCCACCTTGTCGAAAGCCTCTCCCGCGGCATCGTCCCGGGTCCGGCCGAGGATCCTGAAGTCGCCGTGACCCCGCACCAGCACCAGGTCGCTGTGACCCCCGGACACCACCAGGCAGAGAAAAGGGAATTCCGGAGGGCTCTCCCCCAGGAAGTTTGCGTAGATGTGTCCGGCCAGGTGATTCACCGGGACCAGGGGGATCCCGCGGCAGAAGGCCAGGGCTTTGGCCGCAGCCACCCCCACCAGGAGCGCGCCGAGGAGGCCGGGGCCCACCGTCACCGCGAGCAGGTCGATCTCCGCCAGGGACACGCCGGCGCCCTGGAGGGCCTCCTCCAGGGCAGGCAACAGGGTCTCAAGATGGCGGCGGGAAGCAATCTCAGGGACCACCCCCCCGTACCTCCGGTGAAGGGAGGCCTGGGAGCTGATCACGTTGGCGAGAATCTCCCGGCCGTCACGGACTACCGCTGCCGAGGTCTCATCGCACGAGGATTCAATGCCTAGAGTGAGCAAGGGTCTCCACCTTTAAAAACCAGTCCACCTCAAACTTGAAAGGTGGGGGGATCATGTACGGTATGCGGATCGCTCCGGACGAGCGGCGGGTCGGGACTGCCCGCCTCACGGAACAACCCTCTGGCGGACGGGATCCCCACCGGAACCACGGCCGGTTCCGCGGACGCGCCGGGCTTCCCCGGCGCCTTCCCCCGATTCGCCGGCGCGGAGGCTTCGGGACATGATAATGGCATCTTCCTTGGTAGATGTGTAGTAGCCGCGCCGAAGGCCCTTCTGGGAGAAGCCGTGCTTCTGGTAAAGCCGCTGCGCTCCCAGGTTGGATTCCCTGACCTCCAGGGTGATCCAGTCCGCCCCTTTCAAGCCGGCCTTTTCCATCAACACTTTGAGCAGGACCTCGCCCACTCCTCTCCGCCGGTACTGGGGAAGTACGGCGATGTTGGTGACGTGGGCTTCATCGAGAATCAGCCACATTCCACCATAGCCGATGAGCCGGCCGTCCTGGACCGCCCCGTAGTACTCGGCATATGGGTTCTGAGAAAGCTCGCTCACGAAGGCGTGCCTGGACCAGGGTGTGGGAAACGAAACCCTTTCAATGGCCATGATGTCGTCAATATCACGGATGCTCAGCTTCCTGATGGTCAAGCCGTTCAAATCAGTCCTCCGTTGCTGCCGCCGGTCTTTCCTGCGGGGAAAGACGGGGGAAGTATAAAGCCTGAATATCCCGTGGATCGCGCCCTTCTCCCCCGGCCAGGCCTCTCCAACCCAGCCAGGCCACCTGGCCCGCCCGGGGAAAGTTGAGGGACGGGGGCAGGAAAAAGGCCCCTTTACCCACGGCTCCGGCGATTCCGGCGTGGTGGGAGAGTGCGGCGGGACCTACGAACAGGCACCTTCCGGTTTCCCGGGCCTCCTCGAGGAACGCCGCGATCTCCAGAGCAATCCTGCGCACGGGTTCTTCGAGGTATCCTGTTCCGGGATCCTCCCGGCCCGGCCTGGGGCATAACTCCCGGTCAAGCCCCGGGCCAAACCCCGGACCTGTCTCCGAGCCGCCCCGCTGATCCGGATTGCCGCCGGGCTGCGATACCGATCCCGGAAAGTAGCCGCCGATCACCTGGTTCTTCCGGCCTTCCAGCAGCACCCATACCGGTGTTCCTTCCATGGAGAGCCGGGGCGCCTGGGAGAAGATCGCTTCAAATGTGCCCAGACCCACCACCGGGATCCCCAGCCCGTAGGCCAGCGCCTTGGCGGTCATCACCCCGATGCGCAGCCCGGTGTAGGATCCGGGACCCGTTGTGACCGCCACCGCGTCCAGGTCCGCAGGACACGACCCCGCCTCGGCCAGCACCCTCTCCACCAAGGGAAGCAGACGCTGGTTATGCTTGAGGCCCCGGTCCAGAAAAACCTCCGAAATGATCCTCCCGTCTCGAACCAGGCCTGCGCTGACAGCGCTGGTAGAGGTGTCCAGCCCGAGGATCAGCATGCCCCGGCCCAATCCCGGAGCAGACGCTCGAAGCGGTCCCCCGCGGCCTGCGCCATGATCCGCCTTGACGCTTCCCGATCTTCCACCGGTTCGAGGGTGATCTCCAGGCGCTCGCCTGGCAGGAGCTGGTAAGCCGCCTCGGGCCATTCCATCAGCACGATCCCCTCTCCCTCAAGATAATCCTGCAGCCCGATCTCTTCAAGCTCCACGGGATCAGCCAGGCGATAGAAGTCCATGTGGTAGAGCGGAATTCTCCCGCCCCGGTGCTCGTTGATCAGCGTATAGGAGGGGCTGCGGATTCCCTCCCTGATCCCCAGCCCTGCGGCGATCCCCCTGGCCAGGCAGGTCTTTCCCGCCCCCAGCCCCCCCGAGAGACAGACGAGGTCGCCGGGGGCCAGCAAACGGCCCAGGGCTGCTCCCATACGCTCGGTTTCCTCGGGGGATTTGCTCGTCACCTTCATAGGTGGTTGTTTCCCGCCTGCATCCCGAAATGATCGTATCCCCGCCGCGCCAGGGGCTCGCGGAGACCCCCGGCCCGCTCCAGCAGGACCGCCGGCTCTCCGGCTTCCACCCTGCCGACCGGCAGCAGCTCAAACCCCCGGCTGCCGGCGGCCTCCACCATCGCTGTCATCCGTCCGGGGCGGGCGGTCACCAGCAACTCGTAGTCTTCCCCCCCGAAGAGGACCCACTCGAAGGGATCCTTGGCCAGCCCGGCCGCGACCGCGAGGACATCCTTGTCAAGAGGGACTCGATCCTCTTCGAGGATGATCCGGTGGCCGCTTGCATCGGAGAGCGTCCAGAGCCCCGCCGCGAGCCCGTCGCTCAGGTCGCAGAGGGCGCCCGCACCGGCGCCGGCGGTATCCCCGGCGCTCTCCCGCAGGATCTCTCCCAGGGCGACCGGAGGCTCCGGCTGGAGATGAGCCCGGAACAGCCGCTCCCGACCGGGACCGGCACCGGTGCCTTCCCGGCCGCGGCCCGCCAGCAGAAGAGCCAGGCCGGCCGCCGATCGGCCGGTGGGTCCGGAGAGGAGAACGGCGTCTCCCGGCCGGGCCCCGTCCCGGCGGAGAAGCTCCCCCCGGGGGATCTCGCCGAGGACGATGGAGTCCAGGAAGAGACCACGGGGGGAACGGGCCACGTTCCCCCCGATGACGGCGACCTCGTGTATCTCCGCCAGGGCGCCGAGGCCCCGGTAAATCTCCTCAAGCGCGGCGACCCCCATGCCTGAGGGCACCCCAAGGGAGAGGAGCGCGTGGCGCGGCGTCCCGCCCATGGCCGCAATGTCGCTCAGGCTGACAGCCAGGGCTTTCCATCCGACCTGAAAAGGGGTGGCCAGGTCAAGCGAAAAGTGGACACCCTCGACCAGCATGTCCACCGTGGCCAGGAGGTCCCGGCCTTCGGCCGGGCGGAGAGCGGCGGCGTCGTCCCCGATCCCTAGGAGGACTCCCCGCCCCTCGCGGGGAACGAGCCCGGCGAGCCGCCTGATCAGGCCGAACTCCCCGAGGCGGCCCAGCTCATCCCCATCAAGGTCACGGCGAGACAACCCCAAACCCCCCGCAGGTATTCTTTTCCTATTATATCCCCGCCCTGTCCAGGGCAACAAGGAAACCGGGCGGCCAGGGCGTAGATTCCGATCCCGCGGGAAAGCTAGCTGCAAAGGTAGCGCGGGGAGGTAAGGTCTTGGCCTTGATACGCAGCAGGGACGTTATGGGAATGCCCGTGGTGGGATTGAATGAGGGGGAAATCCTGGGACGGATCCGGGAACCGGTCATCGTCGCCCGGGAGCGCCGGGTGCGGGGCTTCCACCTGGGATCCAGCCGTGCAAGCCGGGAGATCCGCATCCTGGCTTTCGACAAGATCCGCCGCATCGGGCGGGATGTCGTCACCGTGGCGGAGCCCGGCTCCGTGCTGGAAGGGACCTCCGCCGTAGCCTGGCGCGATAACCTGGGGACGGAGATCGATCTCCTCGGGGCCAGGGCGGTGACCGAGAACGGGCAACTCGTCGGAAGGGTCGAAGACTTCCTGCTGGACCCCAGGAAGGGTGAAATTGGGGCCCTGCTCCTTTCAGGGGGACTGGTTCAGGACCTGATCAAAGGACCCGTACTGCTGAATCTGCGTGCGGTCCTGACCCTCGGGCGGGACGCGGTGATCGTCCGGGATGATTTTGAGGAGTCGTTGTCCCGGGCAACCGGCGGACTCGGCTCCGGCCTTGAGGAAAGCGTCCGGCGGCTGAGGGAGAACCTGACCGATGGATCCTCCCGGATGCGGGAGGTCGGGGCCGAGGTGAGGCGAGGCGCGGAGGAAGCCTTCGGCCGGTTCAGAACCGGATCCCGTCACGAGCGGCTCTCCGAACTCCTGGTACCCCTCGGCAGGCGGATCGACGACCTGCTGGCCGATCTGGACGTGGATCTGGTGAAGGCCCGGGAAGATCTCCAGGAGGCGGCCCGGGAGGGAATCCGCGCTTACACCCTCGGGAAGCGGGTGGCCCACGAGGTCAAGGACGGCTCCGGCCCGCTCATCCTGGCCGGTGAACGGGTGGACGATCTGGTCGTCGAAGAAGCCGGCAGACACGGCCGGCTCCCCGAACTGTTCATCGCCGTGCTCACCAACGAGCTGTCCGAGGGGTTGGACTCCGCCAACCGGCGAATCAAGGAGGTCATCGGCCGGTAGACGCGTGGGGTCTGCCCGAGTCGATCTTCATGGCGCAGTACTGGCCGCACATGGTGCAGACGTCGATCTCCCCCGGGTTGCGCTCAGCACGAACCCGCTCGGCCTTCACCGGGTCGATGGCCAAGGCGATCTGCCGCTCCCATTGCAGTGATTTCCTGGCCTTGGACATAGCCCGGTCCCATTCCCAGGCCCCCGGGACCCCCTTCACCAGGTCGGCCGCGTGGCCCGCGATCCGGGCGGCGATGACCCCTTCACGCACATCCTCCGGGCAGGGAAGCCCGAGGTGCTCGGCGGGAGTCACGTAGCAGAGGAAATCGGCCCCCGCGGACGCCGCCAGGGCTCCCCCGATCGCGGAGGTGATGTGGTCGTAACCTGGGGCCACGTCGGTGACCAGCGGGCCCAGGACATAGAAGGGGGCCCCGTGGCAGATCCGCTTCTGGATCTGGACGTTGGCCGCCACCTGGTCAAGGGGTACGTGCCCGGGCCCCTCCACCATCACCTGCACCCCCGCCTCCCGGGCGACGGCGACCAGCTCCCCCAAGATCAGCAGTTCGGCGATCTGCCCGCGGTCGGTGGCGTCCACGACCGATCCCGGTCGCAGTCCGTCCCCGAGGCTCAAGGTCACGTCATGACGTTTCGCGATCTCCAGGAGGCGGTCGAACTGCTCGTAGAGGGGATTCTCGGCGTCCCGGCGCATCATCCAGTTGATCAGCAGGGCGCCGCCCCGGCTGACCACCCCGATGACGCGGGGTTGGCTCTCCAGGCGCTGAACCGCCTCCCGGGTCACCCCGCAATGCACCGTTATGAAATCCACCCCGTCCGAGGCGTGAAGCTCGATGGCCCGAAAGAGGTCGTCCGGGGTCATCTCCGTGACGTCGCCGCTCCTATCCCGGGCGTGGGCCGCCGCCTGGTAGATGGGCACGGTGCCGACCGGTACCTTGGCCCCGGCCAGGACGGCCCTGCGGACCGCATCGATGTCGCCCCCGGTGCTCAGGTCCATCACGGCGTCGGCCCCGGCGGCCACGGCGACTTCAAGCTTGATCAGTTCAGGCTCCAGGTCGGGAAAAGAGGGGGAGGTTCCGAGGTTCGCGTTCACCTTGGTGCGGAGGCCCTTTCCGACCCCCTCCGGGTCCAGTCCGGCGTGGTTCACGTTCGCGGGGATGACCGTCTCCCCTGCCGCGAGAGCCTCGGCGATCCGCTCCACGGGTTGCTTTTCTTTCTCGGCCACCCTTCGAATGGCCGGCGTCAACCTGCCGGCTCTCGCTTCCAAGAGCTGCGTCACTTCCCCGTCCCTCTCCTTTCGCGTTCCCGGCGGGCTTCCCGGACGATCCCCAGGATCTCCGCCGCGGCGGCTTGCGGATCCGCCGCCCCCATCACGGCCGAAGCCACCGCCACCGCGTCGGCTCCCGCCAGGACAGCCGCCGCGGCATTGGCCGCGTTGATGCCCCCGATGGCCACCAGCGGCAGCCCCACGGCCGCCCGAACCCTCTTGACCAGCTCGACCCCGCCGGGGGACCGGGCGTCCGCCTTGGTCGACGTCGCCGCGAAAGCCCCGATCCCGGCGTAAAGGGCCCCTTCCCTTTCGGCGGCCCGCGCCTCCTCCGGGTCGTGGGTGGAAATGCCGATGATTGCCCCGGAGCCCAGGATCCGGCGGGCCAGGGGAAGGGGCAGGTCATCCTGCCCGAGGTGCACCCCGTCGGCCTGGGCCAGCAGAGCGAGGTCGGCCCGATCATTCATGATCAAGGGGATGCCGGCCCGGCTGGTGATCTCCCGCAAATCCTCGGAGATCCTCAGCAGTTCCCGGTCGGGCAGTCCCTTCTCCCGAAGCTGCACCACTGAAACCCCGCCCGCGACGGCCTCGGCCACCACCTCGATCACCGATCGGGGTGCGCAGGCCCGGGCGTCGGTAACCAGGTAAAGCATCCAGGAAGCGGGGGTGAAAGCACCCGAGCCGGATGGTTCCAGGCCTCCACCGCTG
>JACPQU010000054.1 GCA_016190305.1 Bacillota bacterium | reverse complement strand
GAGCCGTCCCGCTCAAGGGACAAACGGTTTCCCCCACCCCTCCGTCGTCCTATCGGCCTTCCGCCGGCGTATACCTAAGACCCGTCCGCCTCGATCCGAGACTGGGACGCTAAGCGAAGTGTATCACCGGCCTCATCATAGATAACTGGCGGACTACTTCCCATTGGGTTACTGCTTCATTTTCATCTGGACATATAGCCCATCTTTAGCAGGTGAACGACTTAATAATAAATACAGTACTTATCCTATAACGTAGGGTAAGTACTGTATTTTAAACTGCATTGAGAACCGGTTTTTTACCCCTTCTGAATTTAGACCGGCGGGAGGGGCGTAGGGGTTCCCCGTCCCGGTGCCTGGTACTTCTCTTCGATATGGGTCCTGATGTCCTTCAAGTTCTCGCCCTTTTCGTGCATCATCATAGCGTCACGCGCTATGTCCATGCAAATCCCTCAGCCGGCGCCCATGGGGTCGTAAACCACGGCCCCGTTGGCTTTCACCTCTTTCACGAAGCAGTCAAGGTTACTCTTATGCCCATCTTTCTCGCATCCGCAGTAGCAGGGCATGTACTTCAGGACGTCCGGCTTCTCTACGGCGAACCGGTAAGCCACGGCCGCTTTCTGGCTGGTCACGTAGGTGGGCAGGATCATGTTCCCCGAACCGTGATCGGAAGCCGCCGGATTGGGCCCTCCGAGAACGATTACCCCTCCGATGACGGCAACCGCGACGACGGCGGCCACCCACCAGGCCCAGGTGGGTACACCACGTCCTCCCGTCCCCTTCCGACCAGCCGGATTGTCCTTGCTGGACAAATCTGATCCCTCCCGGTCAGGGTGTATCGGTTGTTGCAGCAACCGGTCACCCCGGGCGACCCAGCCGGCCTTGGAAGACCGGTCGCGCCACCGTTTGAAGATGCCGGCAACTGATAAGATGGTCAACGGTTGATCAAACCCGGATAGAGATCCCAACCGTGTAACTTGAAACAAGCGTATAAGAACCGTCATGGAAAAGCAACGGACAGGATGCGATAAATGTGTGAAAAAAAGATGTCCAAAAACAGGCCGCCGTATCCGGTATCAAGACGTGCGGATATCAAGGCGTGCGGACAAGATCAAAAAAAGGGCGCCAGCAACCGGCTGAGCAGTCCACCCACCAGCACCGAGATCGAGAGACAGCCGATCCAAACCGCGGCTCCTTCCAGGAACCCTCTCTCCCGCACGATGGTGACGGCGGAGGCGATGCAAGGGACGAAGAGAGTGATCACCACCGCCGCCACCACCGCCTGGAGGGGTTCCAGGTTTAGGCTGTAGAGCCCGGCCGCGCCGAAATCCCGCCGCAGGAACCCCATCAAGAAGGCGGGGGCGGCGCCCGGGGGAAGTCCGAGCCAGCCGGTGACCAGGGGGGTCAGGGCCCCCTCAAGTACGCCCAGGACCCCCAGCATCCGCAGCAGCCCCAGGCCAAGCAATCCCAGCGCGAAGAGCGGCCCCGCTTCCGCCATGAACCACCTGGTCCGCATGGCGGCCTTCATCAGCACGTTTCCGGGGTGGGGAATCCGGAGCGGGGGAAGTTCCATGAGGAGCGCCTGGGATCGTCCGGGAAGCATGGCATCAATTCCGGAACCCACGATCCCGAAAACCACGAACATGATCACGGCGTACCAGAGGGCCACGGCAGGACCCATAGAGGCGAACAGCACAGCGATGACGGCAAGCTGGGCCGAGCAGGGGACCCCCAGGGCAAGGAGAAAGGTGGCGATCCGTTTCTCCCGTTCGGTGGCGAGGATGCGCGTGGTCATGGTCGCCATGGTCACGCATCCGAAACCGAGGATCAGGGGGATCACGGCTCTCCCGTTGAGGCCCACCGTGGAGAGAGCCTCGTCCAGAAGGACGGCGATCCGGGGCAAATAACCCACGTCCTCAAGGAAGGCGAGCACCAGTGAGAAACCCACCACCAGCGGGAGGAGAAGCCCGAAGAGGTACGTCACGGCGGTGGTAAGGATCCCGAACTCGCCGGCCAGGATCCATCCTAGGGGCGATTCCAGCGGCGTCAACCGGCCCACCCCCATCCGCACGGCCGGCTCCCACCAATCTTTGAAGAGGACATCTTCCGTGAAACCAACCACCCGGTGGGCGATGAGATTGCCGAGGAGATAGTAGACCCCCGCCAGCGCCCCAAGGAGAATGGGGTAACCGGTCAGGGGCCGAACGGTCATAGCGGCAAGGGAAATCCCCCGCCGGTCGTAGCCCCTGCGCACGCTGGTGCAACGGGACAGGAGTTGCGTCAGTTCCGCGGGTGTCGGCGGCACCGGGGGGGATAGAGCCGTCGCGGGTGATGGGCGCTTCGGGATGGATGAGTGGTTCGGGAGTGGGACGGCGCGCGCCCGCGTCCGCCCCCGCAGCGCGCCCTGCTCCACCCCGCTCCCCCACTCCAGGAGGAGCTTGCGCAGGCGACCCACTCCCCTGCCGGAAACCGCGACGGTGGGCACCACCGGCACCCCGAGCAGCCGTGAAAGGACCCGCCAGTCCACCTCCAGGCCTCTCGCACCGGCCTCGTCCACCATGTTAAGGACCACCACAAGCCGGAACCCAAGGCCCTTGAGCTGGTAGGTCAGGGCCAGGTCCCGCTGAAGGCAGAGGGCGTTGACCACGTTGACCACCAGGTCCGCCCGACCCAGGAGATCCAGGGTGACTTCTTCATCGCTGGAAGCGGGAGGAAACAGGTATATCCCCGGGCAGTCGTATAGAACCCAGGGTCCCAGGCCGGCCCGGGCCACCTCCACGGTGGTCCCGGGATAGTTGGAGACCTGGGCGTAGTAACCGGAACCGGCCAGGGCGTTGAAAAGGGCAGATTTGCCGGAGTTCGGGCAGCCGACCAGGGCCAGGACCGGGTGAGGTGGAATGCCGCCCGGTACGGAACTTCCGTGGGCTCCGTCGCCGGGGGCGGCGCCGAAGGTTTTCACGACCGGTCTTCCTCCTTCGGCTTCCATTCCCTGCCGGGAGGAGGAAGGAGTTCCACGGTGATTCCTGCGGCCAGCCGGCGACCCAGCGCGATCTCCTGAAATCCGGATCCGATGACCACCGGACCCCGGGGGAACTTGACCAGGCAGCGGACCAGGGTCCCGCGATCAAGTCCGAGGCGCCGGACCTGCACCCGTGCCGCCTCGGTGGCAAACCCGCGGATGACCGCCGGTTTTCCAGGAGGCAATCGGTCCAGGGAAAGGCAAGCCGGTGGTGTCCGGCGGTCCAGGGGCCTGGTGATAGGCCTGCGGGGCTTTGATCCTCCGAACAAGGTCATCAGCCGCCTGGTCTGCTTTAGCGATCTGG
>JACPQU010000005.1 GCA_016190305.1 Bacillota bacterium | reverse complement strand
GGAATGACCCTGGTGTCGTTCAACACCAGGGCATCCCCGGGGTCCAGATACCCCCCCAAGTCGGAAAAACAGCGGTGCTCGACCCGGCCCGTCCGGCGATCAAGGACCAGCAGGCGCGATGCGCCCCGATCGGGAAGCGGCGCCTGAGCGATGAGTTCGGGGGGAAGATGGTAGTCGAATTCGTTGATGATCACGCCGTATGGACCCTCCTGCCGGACCAAGCCCCCAAGATCATAACAGAAATAACCCCGCTTCCCAAAAAATAAGAACTCCGCTTCACCACCGGTTCCCGGCGCGAGCGGAGACCTTTTCCTTAGGCCGCCGTCAGTCAATTGGAATGCTCCCGCTTTTCAGCGCCGGAACCAGTTTCAATCCCGGCCGCGCTTCCTCCGATCCTTCTCAGAACCTTCGGTGAAACTTCGGCTAGTCCTCGGGCCGTTGGTCCTGGAGGTCAGTCATTGCCGTTTTTCCGCTGGGATCCCGTTACTGCCCCTGATTGCCGTTACCTGGATCACCGGGCGTTTCCGGGTCTTCTTTCTGATCGTCTTTCTTTTCCCTTTCCTCTTTCTTATCTTCTTTCTTATCCTCTTTCTGGTCCTGTTTCTGGTCCTTATGATCCTTTTCTTTCAAGTCTTTCTCCCGGACGCCGTTACGGCCCCGGGCTGATTCATTTCCATTCTCCTGATCGCCGCCCGCCCCGGACCTGTCGCTTTGATCCCCGGGTGGCGGCTCCCGGTCTACCTTGCCGGAGTCCCCGTTTTCACCCCGGTCCCGGTCATCTTCGCCGGAGCCTCCATCCGAGCCGCGGAAATCGCGGTCATTCGAATCCCCGTCACGATCCTGATCCTCCTCCGCATCCCGGTTGTCACCCCTGCCGTCGTTCTTGCCCTCGCCCTGATCTTCATCCTTCTGATCTTCATCCTTGCCGGCGCCCTTGCCGCTTTCGCCATCTTTTTGCTTTTCCTCATCCTTCAGATCCTTGCCGCGGCGGCCCGGATCATCCTGCTTCCGATTCCCCTTTTCGGAATCCTCGCCCTTTTGCTTGCCCTTCTCCTTGCTGAGGCGTTCGATGTCCGGGGCATGCTTCTTGGCCAGCTTCTCCAGTTGATCCTCATCCGGCATCCGCCGCAGGATCTCTCCGACCGTGGTGCCGGCCTCCTTGGCCAGCCTGCCGAGGCCGCCTTCCTCAAGATCTTCCGGGGTCAGGACGAGGCCTTTCTCCACCGAGGCGACCAGGAAGGCGTAACGCCCCGGAGAAAGGCCCGACTCGGCCGCCTCCCGGCGGACGGCCGGGGAGGCGGTGATCGCCCCCACCTCCGCGCCCACTCCCTTGCTCGCTACCGCCTTACGGGCCTTTTCCTCCACCTGTCCGCGCAACTCGTCCAGGTTTCCCGAGAGAACTCCCCGCAGCCGATCACCCGGAGTGCTGACTCCGAGAACGACCGCCCCTTCTGATTGACCTTCAGACAGGTATCCCGCTTCCACCGCTTCCTCCACGAGCCTGCCGACTGCTTCCGGCGCGGACAGGGAGCGGAGATTATCCGTCTCGCCCAGCCTGAGCAAAAGCTGTTCACCGTCCGCGTTCAGCCCCCGGGCCTGCACCACCTGTTCCCGGTAATTGATCCCCAGTTCAAGGCTCGGGTTGATGTCCACCGAGACAAAGGCCACCGGTATGGAAGGCAGATAAGCATAAGTCAGGGCGGTCCCCAGGACGATGACCAGCACCGCCGCGAAGCCGGCGAGAGCCGGCAAGGAGAAGCTCCTCAGCTCGCCGGGGCGGCTCCGTCCCGAGCCGGGGTTTCGGACCGCGCCGGGCAGGGAGGCAAAGATGCCCGGCAGACCGGAGGGGAATTCGATCTCTTCCCCCACATGCACCCCTTTTAGCGCCCGTACCTGTATGAACTCCCCGCCGGGGGTAAGGATAACGGCTTTTCTTCCCTCGATCTCGAGGACGACTCCTCGTTGCTTCAAGCGCACACGCCTCTCCCCAATCTCCCGTCCGGGTCCCCGGCTCAGGCTTTGAGGTAATCCCGCAAGTAGAAGAAGTCTTCCATCATAATGATCACCAGGGCGATGATATACTTCCGTTGCCGCTCCAGGGTTTTCCGGCTCAGCCGGACTTCCTTTTCCAGATCTTTCAGCGGTAGTTCTCCCCGCTGGGACAGAAACTCCCGGTAGCCGGCATTTTCCGCGACAATTCGGGCTACTTCCATGGCCCGGCGGCGCGCGTTCTCGTGCCGCGGGCTCAAGCGCGCCAGTTCCCTGATCGACAGCCCGTACTGTTCCAGCACTCTGCCGAAGCGTTCGATCTCGTCGCGGCGCTCCACCGCTTCGGAGGCGATGTGGTAGTTCTCGACCGCCTGCCTGGCCAGGGCCAGATCGTTTTCGTCACCGCCGTCGTCCTCCAGGCTGCCGGCCAGCGGCACTTCCTGGCGGCGGCGCATCTCCGAGCGGATGAAGTCGATCAGACGCCTGCGGATGACCGTCTGGGCAAAGGTCAGGAAAGATACGCCCTTGTCGGGTCTGAAGCTGTCGATCGCCTCGTTGAAGGCGATCAGGCCGATACTCGCCTCGTCGTCGGAAGAAGGGTGGATATAACGACCCATCATTCTCGACACGATCTTCATGACGAAGGGGCGGTATCGGAAAATCAGGTCGTTCCGCGCCGCCGCGTCGCCAGCCCTGGCCTGATCAAGCAAGGGTATCTCTTTCACCGGAGCCCTAATCTTCACGTCATACCTCGCTCATTGATAATGTTCGCGCCCGGGTGTTTCATTCTTGGGGTGCAACGATCACCCGGCGACGCCGCCCGGACAAGGTCAACGCCGGAATAAGAACCTGAGCAGAAGCGTCAGAACCACGCTTAACAACAAGGAAGTGACCAGCGGAAAATATAATGTAAAATTACCTTTCCGAATTAGGATATCACCCGGCAGGCGGCCCAGGCCGAAAACACGGCCTCCGTAGGCCAGGAGGCCTCCCAGGATCAGCAGGCCGATTCCTGTCAGCATGATCGCCTTGCCCATGGACTCCCACGCGGAATTCCCCGCCATCGGCGCCTCCTGAACCTGACTATTTTTACCAGAGCCGGGGCTGATCCTGGCGGTCAACTTCTTTGCCGAAGTGGTTGTAAGCCAGGTCGGTCAGCACCCGTCCACGGGGGGTGCGCTTCAGGTACCCCAACTGGAGAAGGTAGGGCTCGTAGACATCCTCAATGGTCTGGGCGTCTTCGTTGATGGAGGCGGCGATGGTCTCCAAACCCACCGGTCCGCCGCTGAATTTTTCGATGATGCACATCAGCATCTGCCGGTCCACCCGGTCCAGCCCCCGGGCGTCCACCTCCATCATTTCCAGGGCTTCGCCGGCGATTTCCAGGGTGATCGTACCGCTGCCCTTCACCTGGGCGTAATCGCGGACGCGCCGGAGCAGGCGGTTCCCCACCCTGGGGGTTCCCCGGGCCCGCTTGGCGATCTCCAGCGCCCCCTCCTCCTCGATCGAAATCTGGAGCCGGCCCGCCGACCTCGTAACGATCCGGAACAAGCTTTCCAGGGAGTAGAAGTCGAGGCGGCTCACGATCCCGAAGCGGTCCCGGAGCGGGGAAGACAGCAGCCCGATGCGGGTGGTGGCCCCGATGAGGGTGAACCGGGGGAGTTGCAGGCGCAGGGTCCGGGCGCTGGGCCCTTTTCCGATGATGATATCCAGGGCGTAGTCCTCCAGGGCCGGGTAGAGGACCTCCTCCACCGTCCGGGGAAGCCGGTGCACCTCGTCGATAAACAGAACGTCTCCGGCGTTGAGGTTCGTCAGCAGGGCCGCCAGGTCCCCGGGCCGCTCGATGGCCGGCCCGGAGGTGGGCCTGATCATCACACCCAGTTCGTTGGCCACCACGTGGGCGAGGGTGGTCTTTCCCAGGCCCGGGGGGCCGTAAAGGAGCACGTGATCAAGCGCTTCGCCGCGTTCCCGCGCCGCTGAAATGAAAATGGAGAGGTTCGCAACCAACTGCTCCTGCCCGATGAAATCGGAGAAGCGCTGCGGGCGGAGCGAGGTTTCCACCTGCCCGTCCTCATCCTGGAAGCTCGCCGCCACGATTCGCTCAGGCTCCAAGGCGGGAGCCCGTTCCTCGTGGGAATCGGTGAAGCCTTGCTTTTCCCCGTCCCTCTCCCGGCCGGCGGACAAGCATAAACCCCCTTAGCGTCCCGATCTTTCCTTCCGGCCCCGCGGGCAAACTCACCTATTCCGCAGTCAAAATCACCTGGAACCGGTCTCCGGGCCCGCCCCGCGGGAAAGTTGCCGCAAGGCCACCCGGATCACCTCCTCGACCCCGGCTTCGCTTCCGCGCACCGCGGCAACCGCCGGCAGGACCGACTGGATCTCGGCCTCGGTGTAGCCCAAGGCGGCCAGGGCCTGTCCTGCCTGATCGTAGGCGTTCCCGGCCCCCGGGTCGGGGCGAGGTGAGCCCTCAGAAAACCCCTCACCTTTCGCCAGGCGTCCCCGAAGTTCAAGGATGATCCGCTCGGCCAGCTTCCGTCCGATCCCGGGAACACCGGCCAAAACCCCGGCTTCCCCGGTCAGGACGGCGGCGCGAAGTCGCTCGGCCCCCAGGGATCCTAGAAGCGCCAGGGCCAGCCTGGGCCCCACCCCGGAAACGGTGATCAAGGTCTCGAAAAGGATGGTCTGTTCCTGTGCCAGAAAGCCGTAAAGAGCGACGGCGTCCTCCCGCACATGAACATGGGTATAGACGGTGAGTTCGCCCCCCCGGGGAGGCAGGCGCTGAAGGTCCGAGGCCGGCAGGTGGACCTTGTAGCCGACCCCTCCCACGTCGAGGGCGATGTGATCCCGGCCCACGGAGGCCAGGATCCCCCTCAGGAACGAGAACATCGTTCAATCCCGGCTCCGGCGGCCAACCCGGCCATCCGCGCGGAGTGACAGTGGCAGACGGCCACCGCTACGGCGTCGGCCGCGTCGTCCGGCCGCGGGGCCGTCTCCAGGCCAAGGATCATCTTGGTCATCTCCTGGATCTGCCTTTTCTCCGCCCTCCCGTACCCGACCAGGGCCTGCTTGACCTGGAGCGGGGTATACTCAGCCACCGGCAGCCCTTCCAGCGCCGCCAGCAGGAGAAGGATCCCCCGTGCGTGTCCCACGTCGAAGGCCGAGGTGGTGTTGCGGTTGAAGAAGAGGCGCTCCACGGCCACGGTGGTGGGCCGGTGAAGCTTGAACAGCCGTCCGGCCTCCTCGAAGATCTGCGCCAGGCGCTCCGGCTGCGGGAGCGTGGCCGGGGTGCGGATACAACCATACACGACCAGGCGGAGACGCCCGGCTTCCGCCTCGACGATCCCGAAACCGGTCGCCGCCAGGCCGGGGTCGAACCCCAGGACGATCAAGCGAGGGCCTCCAGTTCGGCCTCATCGATATCGAAGTTGGCGTAGACCTCCTGCACGTCGTCGTGCTCCTCGAAAGCCTCCACCATCCGGAGTACCTGCTCCGCCGTCTTTCCCGAGATCCCCACCGTGTTCTTGGGGATCATGGCCACCTGGGCCGAGGTGATCTCCATGCCCTTGGCGGCCAGGGTTTCCCTGACCTGCATGACGTCCTCGGGACTGGTCTGGATCTCGATGGTCCGGTCATCGACATTGACGTCCTCGGCCCCGGCCTCCGCGGCCAGGAGCAGGAGGTCATCCTCGCTGTGGCGCCCGCCGGCGTTGTCGATGATGATCAGGCCCTTGCGGTCGAACATCCAGGCTACGCAGCCCGTTTCGCCGAGGCTCCCCCCGTGGCGGGAGAAGAGGTGGCGCATCTCGGCCGCGGTCCGGTTGCGGTTGTCGGTCAGAAGATCCAGCATCACCGCCACCCCGCCGGGGGCGTATCCCTCGTAGGTGATCGATTCGTAGCTGGCGCCTCCGGAAGCGCCCAGACCCCGCTGGATGGCCCGCTGGATGTTGTCGCCGGGCATGTTCGCCTCGCGCGCATGCTGGATCGCCATGCGCAGGCGGATATTTCCGTCGGGGTCGCCGCCCCCTTCCTTGGCCGCGACGGAAAGCTCCCTCCCCAGCTTGGTGAAGACCTTGGCCTTCTGGGCATCGGTCTTGGCTTTCCGGTGCTTGATATTCGCCCACTTGGAATGTCCGGACATGTCCGGCCTCCTCACAGTTGCCGTAGTGTAACCGGGCCGCCCTCAGCGGCCGAGTGCCCCCAGCGGTTCGTTGGTTCTCCGATCAGTTGGTTATTTCACTGAGATCAGGCTGTTCGGGCAGCCTCAGCTTGTGCCTGCTCCGGCCGGCCAGTTCCTCGATCCGGCTGGTCACCTCGCGGGGACCTTCGCCGGAAAGCAGGTAGCGATCCAGGTCACGATAGGTCAAGCCCATCTCGCGCTCATCCGTCTGGCCGGCCCAGAGGCCCGCCGACGGGGGTTTCTCGATGATCACTCCGGGAACTTCCAAGTGCAGGGCCAGCTCACGAACCTGGGATTTAACCAGGTCGGCCAGGGGCAGGAGGTCCACCCCGCCGTCGCCGTACTTGGTGAAGTAGCCCACCGCCAGTTCGCTGCGATTCCCGGTGCCGACCACCAGGTAGTTGAGCGCGTTGGCGAAGTAATACAGGGCGCACATCCGGAAACGTGGTTTCAGGTTGGCTGTGGCCAGCGCAACCCGGTCCGGATCGGCCGCGACCTCCCCCACCTGGGCCAAGACGGCGTCCACCGGCGCGGAGAGGTCGACTGTGCGGGTCGGGATGGAGAACCTGTCGGCAACCATTCGGGCATGGACGGCATCGGTGGGATCGCTCCGGCAGGGCATGATCAGCCCCAGGCAGGACTGAGGATAAGCCCGGGCACAAAGGGCGCCCACGACCGAGGAGTCGATGCCCCCGCTGAGCCCAAAAACCGCACCTTGTCCGCCCGCCGCCTCGATCCTGCCCCTGATCCAGGCGGTCAGGCCGTCTGCGAGCTTCGCCGCTTCCCGCACGGTCGTCAGCCTCCCATCGCCGATATCTCTTCAGCCGGAATTTTCCATTTTAAAACCGGTCAACACCCCGTGAACGAAGGCCCGCTTTCCACTCTTGTATTAATTTCGATCTTACTACAGTCTTTCCCCTGCCTCAATTAAAGGCTGGCGCTGAAAGGCTGTCGCCGCCGGGAACAACGTTCGGCCAAGCATCATCTCAATCAAGGATGTCCCGTTTCCGCCTGTTTCTTCTGTGCCTGATGTTCCGGACGGCTGCCCCCAGGCACCCGAGAATCGCCAGGATCCCAATTCCCAGGGGAAGGATGGGTCCCGGCGCCCCCCGAGACCGGGACGGATCTCCGTTGCCGGGTTTTGTGTCCCAAGATTCATCCCGGACGATCAAAATGCGGCCCCGAACAGCCATTCCCTGGCCATTCGAGGCCGCAAAGGTTGTTCCGGGAAGGTGTCCGCAGGGAGTTGGGCGGGATCTCCTCGCCGCTCACGCGGACGCCCTACCCGGCCCTGCGCAGAAGGACGCGGCCCGTCTTCTCCCTGATTTCGCGGGCGCAGAGTTCGCAGAGGCAGCGGCAGTTCTCCTCCGGCACATCCTCGCAGCCAAAGACCAAAACGCAGTACTCTGTGGAGATCTCTGTTCCGCAGCACTCACACCTTACACACTTCACCGATCTCCCCTCCTGCCCAGAGCCTTGTGTTTCCTGCTCTCCACCTCCATTTTAACCCGGTAGGACTTCGGTGTCTACTCATCAATGATGAGCAGCGCTCTACCCCCTCCCCTTGTTGGATCGGCTCGAACCAGATCTACATGAACCCCTTTGGCCCAGCGGGTGAAGGAGGGGACCGGTTCAGACTCTTTCAGCTCCATAGGTGAAGGAGGGGGCCGGTTCACGAAAGAATTTTTAGGATGAAGATGACACATGAAGGATGAATCTGTCGGCCGGCCCGCGGGATCATCGATCAATCGCTGATCACCGGAGGAATTCACCGATCCGCTTGTCCTGGGAGGTTTTCCCGTCGTGAGGTTTCTGCTCCGCTGCACCCGGCCCCTGGCGCTGCTCCTGTTGGCGATCATCCTTCTGCCGTCCCTCACCGCCGCAGCGGCGGATTACGTTTACGGACAGCGGAGCCTCGCTGCCGGCACGACAGGCAGCGATGTGGCGGAACTGAAGAAAAGGCTGATCACCACCGGGTACCTGGCGGGAAGCCCGTCCACCACCTTCGACGCCGCTACCGAGAAGGCCCTGACGGCCTTCCAGGGTGACTTCTGCCTTCCCGCCACGGGGAGGTTTTCCCTCAGTGATCTCCGCACCCTGGAGCGCGCCTTCATCGAGATCAACGCCGGGAGAAGCCTCAGCCCGGCGTGCAAAGGTGTCCCGCCTGCACCGCCTGCACCGCCGGTCCCCGGGACCCCGTCTTCAGGCTCCCCGGGCACCGCCCTCACCCCCTACACCGTAAAGGCGGGGGACACCCTCTGGGGGATCGCCAACCAGTATGGGACCACCGTCTCCGCCATCCAGCAGACCAACGGACTCAGCGGCAGCCTGATCGTGCCCGGCCAGGTCCTCATGATTCCGGTTTCAGGCTCCGGTTCCCTGAGCCCCGGCTCAGGTCAAGGGACAGTCCTACCCCCGGGATCTCCGGACCCCTCCCCCGGAACTCCCGGCGGGAACGGTGGGGCGACCAACGGCGCAGCCAGCGGGGGGACGGGCGCCTATCCCACCCCCACGATCACCCGCCGTCACACGGTGGCTGCAGGCGAGAACCTGGATCTGATCGCCGCCCGTTACGGGACCACCGCTTCAGTGCTCGCGGCCTTCAACAGCCTATCCGGTCCCGGCTTGGCTCCGGGCCAGGTGCTGGCGATTCCGCGAAACGCCGGAGCCAAGTTCGAGGTGCAGGGCTACTTCATCGGCGCCCGGATCCCCGAGAGCGAGAGCTACCAGGCCCTG
>JACPQU010000051.1 GCA_016190305.1 Bacillota bacterium | reverse complement strand
GCCCAGGTAGGGGCGGCCCTGGCGGAATTGCTGGGCCTGCCCGAGATCGGCCTGATCACGAAGGTGGAGATCCTGGAGGGCGGGAAAGAGGCCGTGGTCCTGCGGCAGGTCGACGGCGGCGGCGAGGAGATCCAGGTGCAGCTCCCCGCGGTCCTGACGGCCCAGAAAGGGCTCAACGAGCCCCGCTATCCTTCCCTGCCCGGGATCATGAAGGCCCGGAAAAAGGAGATCATCAACCTCGATGCGGCGGCTCTCGGCCTCAATCCCGGTGAAACGGGGCGGAGCGGGTCGGGCACCGAGGTTCTTGCGCTGGCCCTGCCGGATCCCCGCCAGCCGGGGCGGCTTGTCGAAGGAGACGCCGCGACGGCGGCCGTGGAACTGGCCAGGCTCCTGCGGGAGGAAGCGAAGGTTATCTAGTAGAGGTGAAGGCCCGGTTTTCCGGGCACCCCCTTGGGCCGGAACAGTCATAACCGGCCCGGGTGCGCCCGGGCGGGCTATACTGGTGAACTAGTTAAGCCGCGGCGGGACGGGAACCGCGGCCCTGGGGGTTGAGCGACTTGGGAAACAAGGTCTGGGCCGTCGCCGAACACAGGGACGGCAGGCTGAAAAAGGTCAGCCTGGAGTTGATCGGAACGGCCCTGCGCCTGGCGGGCCCTGATGGGAAGGCGGAGGCGATCCTGGCGGGATCCGGGGTCGAGGGACTGGCCGGCGGCCTGAGCGTCCCCGGGGTATCCAGGGTTTACGTGGTTGACGGCGAGGGATTGGCCCATTACGACGCGGAGGCCTACGCGGGAGTGCTGGCTTCCCTCATCGAGAAGGAGCAGCCCTGGGCGGTGCTCTTCGCCGCCACCATCCAGGGAAAGGATCTATCGGCCCGGCTGGCGGCCCGGCTGAAGACCGGGGCGGCCGCCGACTGCACCGTCCTGGAAGCGGGGGAGGATGGCCGGCTGAAAGCCGTACGGCCGGTTTATGCCGGCAAGGCCAGGGCTACGGTCGCCTGGCGGGGGGAGGGCCCTTATCTCGCCTCGTTGCGCCCCAACGTTTTCGCCCCCCCGGCCGAAGCCGTGGGCGGCAGCCCGGAGATCGTGAAGGTTGCGGGTCCCGGGAAGGATGCGCTCCGCACCAGCCTCCGCGAGCTAATCAAGGCGGCGGCCGGAGCGGTTGAAGTGGCCGAAGCCGACATCATCGTCGCGGGTGGCCGGGGGATGAAAGGCCCGGAGCACTTCGCCCTGCTGGAGGTGCTGGCCCGAACCCTGGGGGCCGCCGTCGGCGCCTCCCGCGCCGCCGTCGATTCGGGATGGCGTCCCCATTCCGACCAGGTGGGGCAGACCGGCAAGACGGTCACCCCGACCCTGTACATCGCCTGCGGCATCTCCGGCGCCATCCAGCACCTGGCCGGGATGTCGTCGGCCCGCTGCATCGTGGCGATCAACAAGGATCCTGACGCGCCCATCTTCAAGGTGGCGGACTACGGGGTCGTCGGGGATCTCTTCGAGGTGATCCCCATACTGACCCAGGAGATCAAGCGCCTGCGCGAAGGGGCGGCTTAGGGCGGCCGATCGCCAGGACGTACGCTAGGCCGTACCGCTTGAACCGTGCGGCTGGGCCGGCGGCTGGGCGAATCCCGCACGCCGGGCCGTGATGCCTGTGGCGTCCGCGGGGTCGGTTGTACCACGTACCGGAGGGGGTTTTAAGTCTTGAGCGACGATAAGATGGATGTAATCATAATCGGAGCCGGGCCCTCCGGTCTGGCGGCGGCCATCACCCTGGCGCGGGCCGGCCTGGACGTGGTGGTCTTCGAGCGGGGCAAGCAGCCGGGTTCGAAGAACGTCATGGGCGGGATCCTGTTCACGACCATCCTCGGAGAACTGGTTCCCGACTTCTGGGAAACGGCTCCCCTGGAGCGGCGGGTGACCACCCGCCGGTTTTCCATGCTCTCCGAGGACAGCGAACTGGCCTTCGAGTTTCGGACTGAAAAGTACAACCAGCCTCCCTACAACAACTCCTTCACCGTGCTCCGGGCCAGGTTCGACCGCTGGCTGGCCGATCAGGCCGAGGAAGCCGGCGCTTTCATCATTCCCGAGACGGTGGTTGACGGACTGCACCAGGAGAACGGGCGGTTCACCGGTGTCAAGACCCGCCGCGCGGACGGCGATATGTCCGCCGACGTGGTGATCCTGGCCGAGGGCGCCAACTCCCTCCTCGCCGAACAAGCTGGGCTGAAGAAAAGGCCTGGACCGAATCACATGGTGGTCGGGGTCAAGGAAGTCATCGCCCTGCCCCGGGAGGTCATCGAGGACCGCTTCGCCCTTGAGGGCGAGCAGGGGACCGCCCTGGAGTATTTCGGCGACGCGGTGAAGGGGATGCTCGGCAGCGCCTTCATTTATACGAACAAGGACACCCTCTCGGTGGGGCTCGGGTGTTCCATCGACCACCTGGCGGCCGCCAGGATCCGGCCCAACGAGCTCCTGGAGCACTTCAAGAGCCACCCCTCGGTGCGGAACCTGCTCCGCGGGGGGGAGATCAAGGAGTACCTGGCCCACATGATCCCCGAGGCGGGGTACAAGGGGCTTCCCCGGATGGTCGCCGGGGGCCTCCTGGTGACCGGGGACGCGGCGGGGCTGGTCAACACCTCGCTCTACCACGAGGGTTCGAACCTGGCCATGGCCTCCGGGGTGATGGCCGCCCGGGCGGCCATCGCGGCCAAGGAAAAGGGCGACTTCTCCGCCGAGGGGCTGGGGAGTTACCTGGCCGAGCTGAACTCATCCTTCGTTCTCCAGGACATGGAGAAGTTCAAGAACCTGCCGGAGTTCATCTCCCGGCACACCCATTTCTTTTCCGAGTACCCGCGGGTGATGGCCGATCTCCTGGGCGCTTACTTCCGGATCGACGGGACCCCCAAGCGGCAACTCCAGCGGGAGGTGATCGCCGAATTCCGGAAGCGGATCGGAGTCCGGCGGTTCTTGGGTGATATGATCCGTTTGTTGAAGGCCATGCGCTAAGGAGGTACGGTCATGAGCGAGGGATCAAGCGCCGCATCCAATCAGGGTAACGCCGGAATCGGAGGCTACCTGAAGGCGCCCGCCAAGCTGACCCTGGAGGATAAGCTTTTCCTGGTCGCGTTCAACGTCGACAAGGAACCCCATCTGAAGTTGAAGGACAAGGCGGTCTGCGCGGCCTGCAAGGCCAAGCCCTGCCTGTATATCTGCCCGGTGGAGAACTACACGCTTCAGGGGGAAGAGGTCGTCCTCTCCTGGGAAGGCTGCCTGGAGTGCGGCACCTGCCGGATCGTCTGCCCCCACGACGCGATCGATTGGAAGTATCCCCTGGGGGGCTACGGGGTTAATTTCCGGAACGGGTAAGAGATACGGCTGAATATAAGTTCACGTCTGGTTCACCTCGGCTCAGGGTTTTTTGTCCTGTCTACATTGTCGGGTCATCTCCTATCCCCCCGAAGTTTGAATGGCATTGCACGGACAATAACAGGATCGTGGAAGCCGTCCTCAAGGTGGCGCACGGTATGAATCTTGCGTTGATAAGTGTTGGCGGTCCGTGATTTGATTTTCTGGATACGATTGGTGTTTTACATATGGCTGTCAGAACCCATTGGCACAAGGGGGTCTTTACAGGTGGCTTCTGAAGTGGTGAAGATCGTCAGGATCGATCTCCTTACGGAATCGTCCAAAGAGGAGGTTCTGTCCGGCGAGAGGGTCGTGGAAGGGGGCAGGTTCCTCACCTCCCGGATCGTGAACGAGGAGGTCCCGCCCGGATGCGATCCCCTCGGGCCGTTCAACAAGCTGATTTTCGCCGGCGGTGCATTCTCCGGGACCACCCTGACCAGCACGGGGCGTTTTTCGGCAGGGGGCAAGAGCCCGCTCACCGGAGGGATCAAAGAGAGCAACGCCGGGGGGACCTTCGCGGACTGTCTGGCAACCCTGGGCCTGCGCGCTCTCGTCCTCGAGGGCCAGCCGGATGATCCGGATCAGCTCCGGATCATCCTCGTCAACTCCGACGGGATCGCCTTCCTTCCGGCGGAGGAATACCGCGGGGTCGGGATCAACGAGCTTTTCAAAGTCCTGCGGGACAGGTTCGGCCGGGACGCTTCCATCGCGGCCATCGGCCCCGGGGGGGAGCGTCGCCTGCGGGCGGCCGGGATCTGCTGCTCCGAGCCCGAGGACATGCTGGGGGTTCGGGTGGCGGCCCGGGGCGGCCTCGGGGCGGTGATGGGGAGCAAGGGGATCAAGGCGGTGGTCGTTCAAGGGGATTCCGGTCACCGGCGGCGGCCGGTTCGGGCGGAGGCCTTCTCCGCCCACCTGCGCGAGTTCGCGGAACTCCTTCGGAATGCCCCCTCCACCGGCAAGTCGATGCCCAACTACGGCACCACCCCCATGGTGCAATTCATGAACACCATGGGCGGGCTGCCGACGAACAACTTCCTGGCCGGCCGGTTCGAGGATGCAGCCGGCATCGGGGCCGAGCGGTTCACCGAGCTGCTTGACAAGCGGGGGGGAGCCGGAAGGCACGGCCGCCGGTGCATGAGGATCTGCCAGGTGAGGTGCTCCAACGTATTTCCCGGGCCCGATGGGGAACACGTGGTCTCCCCCCTTGAATACGAGACCCTGGCGATGATGGGCTCCAACCTCGGCATCGGGGATCTTGATACCGTCGCCCGGCTGAACCGGATCTGCAATGACCAGGGTCTGGATACCATCGACGTGGGCGTGGCGATCGGCGTGGCGATGGACTGCGGGGTTTTGCCATTCGGGGACGAAAAGGCCGCGCTGGGCCTGATGGACGAGGTTATCCGGGGCACCCCCCTGGGGCGCGTCATCGGATCGGGGGCGGCCGTGACCGGAGCGGTGCTCGGAGCCAAGAGGGTGCCGGTGGTCAAGAACCAGGCGGTATCGGCCTACGATCCGCGCGTAATCAAAGGGACCGGCGTCACCTACGCCACCAGTCCCCAGGGAGGCGACCATGGGGCCGGACTGACCGTTTTCATGCCCATTGATCACGGCAAGCCCGAGGGCCAGGCGGAGGCCTCCCGCAAGCAGCAGATCACCCGGGCGGCATTGGACGCCGTGGGCATCTGCGGTTTTTGCGGCAGCGCCTTGGCCGGCCGGTATAACCTAGTCACATCTCTCCTGGAGGACTACTACGACCTGGAGCTGGGCGAGGGCTACTTCGATGAACTCGGCCGGAGGGTCATCCGCATGGAGAAGTCTTTCAACACCAAGGCTGGATTCGGCCCGGCCCACGACCGGCTGCCCGAGTTCTTCGCCTCGGAGGGGCTTGCCCCCACGGGGCAGGTCTTCGACGTTTCGGATGAGGACCTGGATCGGACCCTGGAATTTTGAGATTGAAGTGGGGTGATCACGGTTACCCCGGATCCCCTTATTATTTCTGGCTACTAGTCAAGGGGTATGGTCCCCCGATTCCATGTCGCTCATCACCAACGCCATCTATGACGCCTGCGGGGTAATGGTCCTCTCCCTGCCGGCCACGCCGCCCAAGATCCTTTCCAAAGAGCAGCCGATTGCCCCAAAACGGGACGGAAGACAGCCGAAGCGGAAAAGGCCGGCAGGTTCTTTTTCTTTACCGGGGTATCCGGATCGCAACAGGGTTGCATTTTTGCTCCAGCCAAATCTCCCTTGGGTCTAAGGGGAAAGCCGGAAATACCAGGTCAATGCGGGTCGATGTTTCACCTGCCTGATCGGCTTTCGGCCCCTTCCACGGTACGATCCTTGCAAGGATCTCCCATCCGCCGGGACTTGACCGCCATCCGGTCAAATCAGCGTGCGCTCAATCGGGTTCCGTCGGGTGTGCGGGTGAGATCCTGCCTGAGCCAAGGCAGGCAAGGAGGGGATTCACGGCGGTGACGCAGGTGACCGGATACATAGGCCGGAGCGTGAAGCGGAAAGAGGACGCCCGGCTCCTCAGGGGAGAGGGCCGGTACCTTGATGATCTCAACCACCTGAAGCCGAAGCAGGTGGCTTTCTGGCGGAGCCCCTACGCCCACGCGAGGATCAAGGCGGTTCGGACGGCGGAGGCCCGGGAACTGCCGGGCGTAATCGCGGTCTTTACCGGGGAAGACTTCGCCCCGGTGAAGCCGCTCGTGACCGAGATCCAGCTCGAGGGCTACGTGGCCAAACCCCAGGACCCGGTGGCCCGCGACAAGGCATCCCATGCCGGAGAGATCGTGGCGGTGGTGGTCGCCGAGGACCGGTACATCGCCGAGGACGCCCTGGAGCTGATCGAGGTTGACTTCGAGCCGCTCCCGGCGGTGGTGGACGTGGACGCGGCCCTGGCCGAGGGGTCTTCCCTGGTGCACACGGAGGTCCCCGGCAACATTTACTACCGGGGGCGGCGCGTCTTCGGCGAGGTGGAGGCGGCTTTCGCCAAGGCCGAGCTGGTCTTCCGGGAGACCTTCCGCACTTCCCGCATCGCCGGCACCCCGCTGGAAGCGCGGGGCTGCCTTGCCGAATACGACCCCTACCAGGACGTCCTGACGGTCTGGTCCTCGACCCAGATCCCCAGCATCCTGCACCTGAAGCTGGCCGAGATCTTCGGAATGCATGAGAACGGGATCCGGATCATCGCTCCGGACATGGGCGGCGGGTTCGGGATCAAGGCCCAGATTTACCCCGAGGAGATCATCATCCCCTTCCTGGCGAGGGCCCTGCGCCTCCCCGTCAAGTGGGTGCAGGATCGGCGGGAGGATCTCCTCACGGGGGTCCATGCCCGCGACCACAGGTACGAACTGGAGGCGGCCGTGACCAGGGAGGGCGTCCTGACCGCGTTGCGGCTGCGGATGCTCACCGACGCCGGCGCTTTCTCTTCCTTTCCCTTCGGGTGCACCCTGGAAGCCACCGGGGGTGCCAGGATGATCCTGGGCCCCTACAAGATCCGGAACTACGAGTACGACACCATCGCCGTGGCCACCAACAAGGCGCCCGCCGGGGCCTACCGGGGGGTCGCCCAGCCCAGTTGCTTCTTTGCCATCGAGGGCCTGATGGACATCATCGCCGGGAAGCTGGGGCTCGATCCCGCCGAGATCCGGCGGAGGAACATGCTCAGCTCCGCCGAGCTTCCCTACACCAACCCGATCGGCATCCACTTCGACAGCGGAAGCTACGGGGAGTCGCTGGAGAAGGCGCTGCAATCGGCCCGGTACGCGGAGGTCAGGGGCGAGCAGTCCCGGATCCCGGCCGACGCCGGCAGGCAGATCGGCATCGGGCTGGCCTGCTACACCGAGATCTCGGGGATCAGCTCGAAGGGTTACCAGAGCAGGGGCGTGGCCGACGTCCCGGGCTACGACTCGGTCCGGATGCGGATGGATCCGTCGGGGACGGTGGCGATCTACACCACCCTCACCTCCCAGGGCCAGGGTCACTGGACGACCTTCGCCCAGATCGCGGCCACCGAACTGGGGATCGAGCCCGACCAGGTCAGGGTGGTGGATGGGGATACCGGTCTCGCCCCGCTCGGCACCGGCACCTTCGCCAGCCGGGCGAGCATCACCGGCGGCGGTGCGGTGTTCCGGGCGGCGCGGGAGATCAAGCGGATTCTGCTCCGGGTGGCCGGCGGGATGCTGGACGACCTGCCTCCCGAGGAACTGGAGCTGGGCGAGGGGTTCGTGAGGGCCAGGGGCCGGAAATTGAAGGTGACGTTGCGGGAGGCGGCCCGGAAGGCTTACGAAATCCGGAGCGGGGGTTCCGAGACGCGCGAGATCCCCGGTTTGGAGGTGATCGCCTACTACGACCCGCCTCCCTCCAACTGGTCCAACGCCGTTCACCTGGCGGTGGTGGAGCTGAATCTGGTCACCGGCTTTCCCAGGTTCCTGGACTACGTGGTGGTTTCGGACTGCGGCAACCTGATCAACCCGATGATCGTGGACGGCCAGATCCAGGGAGGGGCCGCCCAGGGGATCGGGGAGGCCCTCTTGGAGGCCCTGGAGTACGACCCGGGCGGCCAGCTCCTGACCGCGAGCTGGGGCGACTACCTGATCCCCACCGCCCTGGACGTGCCGGAGATGAAGATCGAGCACATCACGACGCCCTGTCCCTCCACCGAGGGTGGGGTGAAGGGGATGGGCGAGGGAGGGGCCATCGGGGCCCTGCCCGCGGTGGTCAATGCCGTCAATGACGCCCTCCGGCGGAGCCGGTGCTGGACCGGGGTCCCCATCACCAGGGCGCCGGTGAAGCCGGAGGATATCCTGCGCCGGGTCGGGGCCGTGGGGGCCGAGGGGGGTGACGGCCGGTGAAATCCGCACCTTTCGAGTACCTGGTCCCGGCGTCGCTGGCGGAGGCCCTGGAAACCCTGGCCGGGCACCAGGACGAAACCAAGGTCCTGGCCGGCGGGCAAAGCCTCGTCCCGCTGCTGAAGCTAAGGCTGGCCAGGCCCCGTTACCTGCTCGACATCAACCGCGTCCCCGAGCTGAGCTATCTTGAGCTGAAAGACGGGAGGCTGCACCTAGGGGCCCTCACCAGGCATTCGGCCCTGGGCCGGGAGCCGTCGGCCCGCGGGAGCTGCCCCTTGCTGGCCGAGGCGGCGGCCCGGATCGGGCACACCGCGATCCGGAACCGGGGGACGGTCGGGGGCAGCCTCTGCCACGCCGATCCGGCGGCGGAGCTGCCAGCGGCTATGATCGCCCTGGGGGCCGAGCTGAAGATTGATGGTCCCGGCGGTACCCGCCTGGTGCCCGCCGCCGGCTTCTTTCAGGGCTTCATGACCGTGGACCTGCAACCCGACGAGATCCTTGCCGGGCTGTCAGTGCCGGTTGCGGGGCCCGGCACCGGTTGGTCCTACCTGGAGGTGAGCAGGCGTCATGGGGACTTCGCCATCGCCGGTGTCGCCGTTTGGTTGTCCCTGGATGATAAGGGGCTTTTCCGCCAGGTCGGGATCGCCCTGGCGGGCGTGGACGACCGGCCCTGGAAGGCCCGGGCGTGCGAGGACTTCCTGGTCGGGAAAGAAGCGAAGGAGGAAGTCATCGCCGCCGCACGGGAGCAGCTTGCGGGCTTTGATCCGACCGGCGACATCCACGCTTCCCGGGAATACAGGGAACTGATGGCCGGGGAGCTTTTCGTCCAGGCCCTGCGGCAAGCGGTGGAGCGGGCCGCCAACAATCTGTAGGGCGGGAGTTGATGCCACCTTGTCGACCAGGACAATCACCTTGACCGTCAACGATCAAACCCTGACCCGGGAGGTCCCGGTCCGCAAGACCCTGGCCGATTTCCTGAGGGAGGACCTGGGGTTGACCGGCACCCATGTCGGCTGCGAGCTGGGCCAATGCGGCGCCTGCACGGTCCTCCTCAACGGCGATCCCGTGAAGTCCTGTCTCCTTTTCGCGGTCCAGGCCGAGGGGTCGCAGATCGTCACCGTCGAGGGTCTGGCCGGGAAGGATGCGCTGCACCCGCTCCAGCAGGCTTTTCACGACCATCACGCCCTTCAGTGCGGCTTTTGCACCCCGGGAATGCTTTTGGCTGCCGTCGACCTCTTGAGCCGGAACCCTGCCCCCAAGGCGGACGAGATCCGGCGTCATTTGTCCGGCAACCTGTGCCGGTGCACCGGGTATGTCAACATCGTGAAGGCGATCGAGGCGGTTGGTGCCGGCGCGGCAGGTACAGACACGGTTAGTACCGGCGCCGTAGGCGCCGGGAACATCCAGAAGTAGAAGGGGGGTACGCGCCCGCCGTCGTCGAGAGGGCCGGGCGTCCGAGAATGCCTAAAGACCTGAGGTGGTACCTGGAAGCGATCAAGGACCAGATGATCATCGTAGACAATGAGGTGGATCCCTACACCAACCTGGCGGCTTACGCCGCCCAGAGCCCGGCCCCGATCCTGTTCTCCAACATCAAGGGCTATCCGGGCTGGAAGATGTGCGACATGCTGCTCAAGACCAGGGAGGTCCAGGGGAAGGCCATCGGGGTCGATCCCAAGAAGGTGGTCCCCGAGATGGCCAGGATCATGAAGAGGCCCGGCCAGTGCGTGATGGTGAATACCGGCCCGGTCAAGGACGTCAAGATGATCGGGGACGCCGTCGACCTCTACAAGCTCCCCGCCCCGGTCCATTCCAACGTCAACAGCGGCCCGTACATCACGGCCGGGATGTGCGTGACCAAGGATCCGAACACCGGCATCCGCAACGTCACCATCCTGCGCAACCAGCTCAAGTCCAGGAACTCCACCGGTTTCCTGATGGCCGGGGGCCACACCTGGGAGAACCTCTCCAAGTACGAGGAGCGGAACGAGCCGATGCCGATGGCCATCGTCATCGGCCACCACCCCCTTTTCGAGGTGGCCGCCGCCTTCCGGGGCTCCTACGAAATGGATGAGTTCGAGCTGGCCAGCAGCCTGCTCGGAGAGCCGGTGGAACTGGTCAAGTGCGAGACCATCGACATGGAAGTCCCCGCCTGGGCCGAAATCGTGATCGAGGGAACGGTCCCCCCCAAGGTCCGGGAGCTGGAAGGCCCCTTCTGCGAGTTCACCAACTATTGCGTGGCACAGGGGAACAACCCGGTGTTCAACGTCTCCGCGATCACCATGCGGAAGGACGCCATCTACCGGAATATCCAGACCCCCAGGTATACAGATCACCAGGCCATCGCCAGCCTCCCCCGGGAAGCTCATATTTTCTCCCGCCTCAAGGACGTGGAGGGCGGCCTGGATCTCCACGATGTGCATACCCCCTCCTGGGGGGGATCTTTCCTGGTCCTGGTCCAGATGACCCCCCACTTCGAAGGCCAGGCCAAGACCGCCATCCTGGCGGCCCTCTCGACGGCCAATTTCATGCCCAAGAACGTCATCGTCGTGGACGACGACGTCAACATTTACGACGCACGGGACGTGGTCTGGGCCATGTGCACGAGGGTCAATCCCCAGACCGACGTGATGATCTTCGACAACATGCGCATCTACCCCATGGACCTGGCCTGCCCCCAGATCAGCCCCCCGGGCGAGAAAACCTACCAGCGCGTCGGCGGCAAGATGGGGATCGACGCGACCAAGCCCTCGCTCTTCAGAAAGAAGGAGCGGGAAGAGTTCGAACGGGCGCTGCCCATGGGCTTCGGCCTGAAGCTGTCCGATCTGCTGGGAGAAGCGATCCAGTTCGACGGGATCTGATAGACGGAGTTCAGAGCGGAAAGGGGGAGGAGGAAGGCGTGAGCTATCTTGACCTGAGGCCGGCGGTCCTCTTCGACGAGATCACCGATTACCCCGCCGGCTACCGGGTGCTGGTCGGGATGCACAGCGCCGCCCAGCGGATCGCCTTGTCAATGGGGCTCGAGCGGAAGGCCACCAGGATGGAACTCCTCCCGCTGTTGCGTGAAAAGCTCAAGGATTTGACGGTGATCCCGCCCGTCGTGGTTCAGGACGGCCCGATCACCGAGAACGTTTTCGACGGCGCCGACGTCGATATACTCAAGTTTCCAACCCCGATGTGGCACGAGCTCGACGGAGGCCGTTACCTCGGAACGGGGAGCGCCACCATCACCAGGGACCTGGAGGAAGGCTGGGTGAACCTGGGCACCTATCGGGTCATGATCCACGATTCCAAGACCATCGCCTGCTACATCTGTCCAGGCCGGCACAGCCACATTCACCGGCAGAAGTTCGTTGAGCGGGGGGAACCCTGCCCGATCGCCATCTCCTTCGGCCACGACCCTTTGCTGTTCGCGGCCGCTTCCGGGGACGTCCCCTACGGGGTGTCGGAGTACGAGTGGGCCGGGGGGATCAAGGGCCGGGCCATCCCGGTGATCATCGGCGAACACACCGGGCTACCCATCCCGGCCCACTCCGAGATCGCCATCGAGGGGGAGGTCGTCTTCAGCGAGACCAGGCCCGAAGGCCCCTTCGCCGAGTGGACCGGCTACTACGGCAGCATGCAGAGGCAGGAGCCCATCATCAAGGTGAAGCGCCTGATGCACCGGAACGATCCCATCATCACCGGGGTGGCCAGGAACCGACCTCCGAACGAGAGTTCGTTCTCCTTCGCCTTTTTCCGATCGGCCAGGATCTGGGACTACCTGGAGGTGGCCGGCGTCCCCGACGTCCGGGGTGTCTGGTGCCACGAAACCGCCGGGGTGTCGCCGTTCATCGTGGTCTCCATCAAGCAGCGGTACCCGGGCCACGCCAGGCAGGCCCTCGGCGCCGTTTCCAGTTGCCGGGACGGGGCTCACGCCGGCCGATATGTGATCGTCGTGGACGAGGACATCGATCCGTCCAACCTGGCGGACGTGATCTGGGCCATGTCCAGCCGGAGCGACCCGGCCGAGGATATCGATTTTCTCCGTAACTGCTGGAGCAGCGCCCTCGATCCCATGATCCCCTCCGAGGAGAAGGACTATTGCGTCAACTCCCGGGCCCTGATCGACGCGTGCCGTCCTTACAAGTGGAAGGACCGGTTCCCCCCGGTGGCCGAGTGCAGCCCGCAGCTCAGGCAGGAGGTCATCCCGGAAGTGGAGTCACCTGGGGCTGGAGTGAAGCGGGATTCCGGAACCTGGTCGGGCGGGCTGGCGCCCCCGCATCCCGCACCTTGCACCCACACCCGCTCACCCGCACCCCGCGCTTCCTCACCCTGCTCATAGCCGGTTCCGCCTTGCCTTGGCATGATGCTTGCTACGGATCAGGGGAGAGGGGGGTAGACGCGTTGGGCGAACCGGGACGGCCCATCATCCAGGTGGAAGGTTTGGAAAAAACCTATCTCACCAGGACCGGGGAGAGGGTCAAGGCCCTCTCCGATGTGAACTTCGAGATCTACGACTCGGAGTTCGTCTCGGTCGTGGGGCCCAGCGGATGCGGCAAAAGCACCCTCCTGCGGATCCTGCTGGGGATCCTGCCCAAAAGCAAGGGGACGGTCCTGCTGGACGGGTCTCCCATCGAAGGGCCCAGCAACAACATCGGCGTTGTTTTCCAGGAGCCGGTCCTTTTCCCATGGCTCAACGTCTTTCAGAACGCCTGCCTGCCGATCCGGGTGAAGAAGCTGGATCGTGCCCTATACGAGGAGCGCAGCCGCGCCCTTCTCGCCATGGTCGGCCTCAGGGATTTCTCCAACAAGTATCCGTTCGAGCTTTCCGGCGGAATGCAGCAGCGGGTCTCGATCGCCAGGGCCCTGGTGCCCGACCCCCCGGTCCTGTTGATGGACGAGCCCTTCGGGGCCCTCGACGCCCTGACGCGGGAGTACATGAACCTGGAACTGATCCGGATCTGGGAGGAGAGCAGGAAGACGATCCTCTTCATCACTCACAGCATCTCCGAGGCCGTCCTCCTTTCGGATCGAGTGTTCATTCTATCCCCGAGGCCGGGATCGATCCGGGAGATCGTCAAGGTGGATCTCCCGCGCAGGCGAAGTCTGGAGACTATCTCCACCAGCGAGTTCGGGCAAATCGCCAAGTTCATCCGCGGATTTCTCGGTCAGGGTGATGGAGAAGGAACGGCGGTTCTATAGGTCCAGATCCCATGGTGTTCTATTCCAGGACCGGGTTGACAGTGCTGTGCAATAAGGCGGGTGGTTTCTCGGTGTCAAGATTGGCTGTTCATAAGGACAAGATCCCATCCATCATCTTTCTTTTCGTTGCGCTGATCTCCTGGGAGGGGTTGGTTCGTTTCCTCGACCTTCCGCCTTTTCTCCTTCCAGGACCGATCAACGTCCTCCGGGAGCTCTACTTCGGTCTGGCCGGCGGAGTCTTTCTCGTTCATACCTGGGTAACCTTCCAGGAGATTATCGCCGGCTTCGTGCTGGGCGTGGGTATCGGTTTCATCCTGGGGGTGCTGATCTCCGAGATCAGAATCGTCGAGCAGACGATTTACCCTTACGTGGTGGCCCTGCAAGCCCTGCCCAAGATGGCCATCGCGCCCCTGTTCGTGATCTGGTTCGGCTTCGGGATCACCTCCAAGATCGTGATTACCGCGCTGGTGGCCCTTTTCCCGGTCCTGGTCAATGTCATTGTAGGTCTGCAAACGGTGGACGCGAAACAGCTCGACTTGATGAACGCCCTGAACGGCTCCAAGTGGCAGACATTCCGCATGTGCAAGCTCCCTTCGGCCCTCCCGATCATCTTTGCCGGACTGGAGATCGCCATCGTACTGGCGGTGATCGGGGCCATCGTCGGCGAGTTCGTCGGTGCGGAGGCCGGGCTCGGATACCTGATCCTCCTTTTGAACTTTAAGCTCCAGATCGCGACGGTTTTCGCCGTCCTCATCATCCTCTCGCTGATCGGCGTCCTCCTGCACTACCTTGTGCGATTGTCCGGCAAAAAGATCGTCTTCTGGGTCGGCGAGGAGAAAAGAGTAGTCATCGGCGGTTGATCCCCACACCACACCACTTAAGACCTGGAACGTCCTGGTTCGGCACGTTTCTTGCGACGGTTTATTAACAAGTATAGTCCGAAAGTATAGTTCGACTTGAGCCGAGGTATTGTTCAATTCCTGCATGGGGTGAATCCAGGTGACTGAATGGATCCCAACCGTATGCTATATGTGCCAAAACTGCTGTTCGGTGATCGTCAAGAAGGAAGACGGCGTGGTGATCAAGATCGAGGGGAATCCCGACAGTCCCCATAACGACGGTAAGACATGCGCGAAGGGCAACTCGGCCATCATGGGGCTTTATGCTCCGAATCGGGTCTTGCGGCCGCTCAAGCGTACCAACAAGGAGAAAGGTATCGGCATCGATCCCGGTTGGGTGGAGGTCACCTGGGAGGAAGCCTTGCAAGCGGTTGTAGATCGTCTTGTCCAGGTGCGGGCGAAGGATCCCAGGGGCCTGATGTTCCTGATGTTCGATCCCCAGAGCTTCAGCCTTATCGGTCCGGCTTTCATGAGCGCCTTCGGGACGCCGAACCTGGCCATGGGAGCCGCTCAGACCTATTGCGGAAACAACGTTCACAACATCACCTTTCCGGTCCACGGGAGCTTTTTCGCCGAACCCGACTACGAATACGCCAATTACTGCCTGCTGTTCGGCAGCCAGAACGGTTTCGGGATCGGGACGAACCCTATGGGTCTGGCCAAGAGACTGGCCGAGGCCCGGGCGAAGCGGAAGATCAGGATGGTCGTTGTCGACCCGGTCTGCGGCCAGGCCGCGTCCAAGGCTGACGAGTGGATTCCCATCCGGCCCGGAACCGACCCGGCCTTCGCCCTCGGGATCGCCAATATCCTGGTCAACGAGCTTGGCATCTACGACCGGGAGTTCCTGGTTTGGTGCACCAACGCGCCTTATCTCATCGGCCCGGATGGTCTCTACCTGAGGGATCCGGAAACCAAGAAGCCGATGGTGTGGGATCAGGCCGCCGGCCGGCCCCGGCCTTTCAATCACCCCCAACCGGTGGCTCCGGCCTTGAGCGGCGAGTTCACTGCCGGGTCCGTCTCCTGTTCGACCGCCTTCACCTTGCTTTCGAAGCACCTGCTCAAGTACACCCCGGAGTATGTCGCGGAGATCACCGGTATCCCGGCGACGACCACCGCGAGAGTGGCCCGGGAATTCGGAAAGGCGGCCTGCATCGGGTCCAAGATCGTCATCGACGGGCAGGAACTGCCGTATCGCCCGGCTCACGTCGATTGGAACAGGGGGCCTTCGGCTCATAAGCATTCGCTGATCGGCGGTTGGGCTATCCAGTTGCTGAACACCCTGGTGGGGGCCATCGACGTACCCGGCGGCCACCTCGGCGTCAATGTCGTCGATCCCCTGGGAACCTGGAGCCCCACGGAGTGCCCGGACGGGATGATCGTTCCCGGAATGCCCTACGCCCGCGGCGGAACCGCCTATCCCCCGAAAATACCTTGTGCGCCCAACGCCGTGGGCCTGAACGAGCTCTTCCCCGTTTCCATCTACTCCAGCGCCTTTCCCATGGTGCTCAACGATCCGGAACGGTTCAAGCTCCCGTACCGGATCGAGATGATCATCAACACCCGCAGCAACCCCGTTTTGAACAACGGGGACCCCCAGTTCATGGCATCCGCCTTGAAGCGGGTACCTTTCATGGTCTCCTTCGCCCAGCATATCGACGAGACCACCGAATTCGCGGACATCGTGCTTCCGGACACCCATTACCTGGAGACCCTCACCGCCTTCCCCAACTTGCACATCGAATGGATGCTGGCCGGAAGGGGCGATTGGTATCAGACCCTGCGACAGCCCGTCGTCGAACCTCCGCCAGGGGTCAGAAGCTGGATGGATACCCTTGTTTCCGTAGCTTACCGGGTCGGCATCAGCGCTGATCTGAACAAGACCTTGAACACCGTCTTGAAATTGAAGGGTGACCTGCGCTTGGAGGGTGAGTCCTCGTATAACTACGAGGAAATCGCCGATCGCTGGGCCAAAGCGATGTTCGGAGAGCAATATGACCTGGAATGGTTCCGGGCGAAGGGTCTGATCAAAGTGGCCAAGGACATCCGCCATGCTTACCCGCGGCCCTTCATCAAGGGGAGGGTTCCCCTCTACCTGGAGCACTACAAGCGCATGGGCGAGCAGGTGAAGGCGGTCACCGCCGAGATGGGCCTGGATTGGTGGGACGTAAGCGATTACGAGCCTCTCCCGGAGTGGCGGCCGTGTCCCGGCTTCAACGGAGATCCCGGGTGGGACCTGTGGATCGTGAACTACAAGGTTCCTTACCACACCCACTCCATCACTTACAATAATCCCTGGCTGGGGGAATTGAGCGAGCTTTATCCCGGCGGCAGAACGATCGTTATCAATCCTCAAACGGCCGGGTCCAGGAACATCGCCGACGGTGACCCGATCCGGGTCGAGTCCGCCGACGGGCGGATCCTGGAAGGGGTCGCCCGTCTCAGCCAGGGCATTCATCCGGAAGTCATCGGGACCGTATGCTCCCAGGGCCACTGGGCCAAGGGGCATCCCTTCGCAACGGGGCGCGGAATTCATTACAACAGCCTCATCCCCTTCAACCTGGAACGTTTCGACTTCATTTCCACCGCCATCGACTCGTGCGTAAAGGTAAGGGTCTCGAAGGTTTAATCCGTTAAACAGTGCTGTTACGGTTAACGACCGTGCCGTGAGAGATGGCTTGATTACTTTTGGAGGAGGGCTGTTTCGTGAATAAAAAGATGCTGTTGCTGGTCGGGCTGGTATTAATTTTTTCGCTTGTGGTCGCTGCGTCCTGTGGCGGGGGTTCCAAGCAGCAGGCCGGAAAGGGCGAGGACAAGCCTGCGCCTGCGCCCGCACCGGCACCGGCACCTGCACCGGCAACACCTACCCCGGAACCGAAGACCCAGGAGTCAAGCAAGCTCATCCCCATCAGGCTCACCTTCCCGACCCCGGTGATGAGCGAGGGCAACGCCGTCTGGAGTGTAGCCCTGCGCATGGGCTACTTCAAGGAAGAAGGATTGGACGTCCAGATCGTCCCGACCTCGGGGAGCACCGACTCGACCATCCAGGTGGCGGCAGGCAACGCGCAGGCCGGGTTCGCCTCGTCGGTTCCCCTCATCATCGGTCTCCAGCCGGCTTTCGGCATGAGGATCAAAGCCTTCTACCTCTTGGATCAGAGGACCATGTGGGGGTTATGGGTGCCCGCCGACAGCCCGATCAAAGAGACCAAGGAGTTGAGGGATAAAAACGTCGGGGTGGCCAGCATGGGGAGCAGCGGGGTGCCTTGGGCCAAGGCCTTCGCAGCCGACGCGGGGCTGAACCCGGATAAGGACCTGAACCTGGTGGTCATCGGCGTGGGAGGACAAGCGGCCTCCGCCATCCAGGGCGGAAAGGTCGACGCCATTTCCTTCTGGGATTACGGGGTGTCCATGTTTGAGACCATGGGGATGAAATTCCGGCGGTTGCCGGCCAATCCACTGCTGGCCAACATCCCGGACGCTCCCCTGATCGCCCAGACTGCTTTTATCGAAAAGAACCCGGACGTGATCGTCGGCCTGGGCCGGGCGGTGGCCAAGGCTTCGGTGTTCAGCTTGGCCAACCCGGAGGCAGCCGTCCGGATCTTCTGGGAGGTCTATCCCGCGAACAAGATCAAGGCCGAAGGCGACGCGGCGCTTCAAGGGGGAGTTCACGTTCTGAAAACCCGGTTCGCCACCTGGCAGGCCGAGGATGTGCCTGACAACAAGCTCGGAATGTTCGTGGAGAAGCGTTTTAACGACTTGCTTGACTTCATGCAGTCGCAACAGTTGATCAGCGTGCGGGTGCCGGTGCCCAGCATCTACACCAACGACTTTATCGACCGGATCAACGATTTTGACCGTGAGGCGGTCCGCAGGCAGGCCCGGGAATACAAACCCTGATTGTCCGGGCGGGGTTCGTTGGGACTGCGGAAATTCGTAAACGCAAATTTGTAGTTGTCCAAAAAGGGAGGTGAAACGTTTCGAAATTGGAGCAAGCTTTGGTGACCCTGTTTGAGACAACAGTGAAAAGGGGGTAAGAAAGTTGGAGGTTGATCTTACCGGGAAAAGACGATTCTCCCGCAAGAACATCCGTATGATGCTGCTGCTGGCGGCGCTGGTTCTCCTTACGGCCTTGCTGGCCTTGGGGTGCAGCGTCATCAACAAGCCCAAGTCGGGGACCCAAAAGGTCGTCGTCGGCGCCTTCCAGTGGAGCGCCGACCAGGCGATGATCCTCCTGGCCGCGGAGAAGGGCTGGTTCAAAGACGAGGGACTCGATGTCGAGTTCGTGATGAGCGGTGGATCCGCCCAGGAGTTGATCCTTCTGGCCAACGGAACCCATACCTTCGGAGAGGGCGGCCTGGACACCGGGATCAAGGCGGCCGCGGAGGGCCTTCCCGTTAAAAACGTTTTCGTACTGTACCAGCAGTCCCCCCGTGCGATCATTTATTCCGATAAGACTCTCAAAGAACCGAAGGACGTGATCGGCAAGACCATCGCGGTCATTCCGACCGAAAGCGAAGGTCCTATGCTGCCCCTGTGGCTCAAGGCGAACGGGATCGACCCAGGCCAGGTGAACATCGTCAACACCAACTGGGATTCCCAGGCCCCGATGCTGATGTCCGGGCAGGCCGACGGGGTGGCCACCTGGTGCGCGTCGCTTCCCTTCATGCTCAAGGATCAGGGCAAGCCGGACGGCTGCCTGATGTGGAAGGACACCGGTCTGCCGACTTTGCACAACGGGATCTTCACCAACTCCTTCACCCTCAAGAACCAGCCGGAGATGGTCCGAAAGTTCCTGCGGGTGCTGCGCAAGGGGTTCGACGCCACCCGCGACAACCCTGAGGCGGCGGTGGCCGCGGTTCCTAAGTATTGCCCCGACTGCGATATAGAACTGGAGAAGCGGGTGTTCTACAAGAACATCGAACTGTGGCAGACCCCGCGGGCCAAGGCAGCCAACCTGCCGTTGGGTGTCCCCCACCCGGACGACTGGGAGGATACGGTCAAGATCTTCAACGAACTCGGGATCGGCGAGGGGATCCCGGCTACATCCTACTATGACTACAGCTTAATCGAGAAATAGGAACCGGGTAGGAACGCGCGAAAAAACCCACTCCGGGGTTACCCGTCCGATGGTCGGCGGGTAACCCCGGGGTGGGTCTATTAATACGACTTAATTAAATAACCGGCGCCTGTCCTGTCCATCCAAGCATTTGCGGGATGCGCTTGAGATTATCTCTTCACCATCTATACTTCTTCGTAAATTTCAATCTTCATGGGTTTAGGAGCAAAATCATTGATCTCGGTGTCGTCCGGGCAAGCGGAGATGGCCACCAGGACATCCATCTCGGCCCGGAACTCGATGTAGTCCCCCGTCTTCATGTCGGGTGACGAAAAGGTGTAAAACCCGTTCTCATCGACCTGGGTCTTCATGAACGTGTTGAACGTGGAGAACGGAACGTCCCATTCTTCGATCCCGTAGGGTTTGAGGGCGCCGGCGATATTGTCCTGGCAGTTCCGGTAGTAGACGTCGCCCCGGCCGTATACCAGCTTGTAGACCAACTTGGTGCATCTGGCGTGGATGAAGTGAACGCCGACGGGGTCGTCCGTTACCGTGAGCATGACGTTGAAGAAAGGAGGGCCGGAATAGATCTTGGAAGCCCGGTAGAAACACCTGCCTGCTGCGCTGTTGGTCACGTAGGCGTTGAAGGTTTCCTTGAAATTATGTAAATTCAAGAAAGTCACGTCTCCTACCTGTTTACCCTCGTGCGCGATGACCCTGAACAACTGGCCTTTCATGACCTCGAAGGCTTTCCCCTCGCACCTTGGAACGATCAGTTCACTGACTTTCCTTTTAGCCACTATTCCACCCCCGGTTGGCGCGGCGATCCGATGGCCGGAAGCCGCTGGAAATTGACCTGACCCATTCCGATACAAAAAGGTTCCCCGGACAATGCAGCCGGAAGGCCGCCGTTTTCGGGTAAATCCGCCCTGAACCGAAATTCCGCAAGAAGCGTGCCGAAATCAAACGCGCCATGCGTTGCAGGAACTCAACATCCGCCAACCTATGTGCGACGGAAAGAAGCGAAATACGCTCACTTTTTGGGCTGGCATAACTATTGCTATATTTCTACGTTTAACCACGACTAAATTACCGCAATGGCAACGTACAGACGGCCGAGTCTCCGGGTGAGAGGGCTTCAGGCGAGGCGCCGGGGCCCGGAGCCGGAGTTCAATGCCGGAGCGTGTCCCGGTATTAAAAGAGGAGGGCCGCCTTGTAATGGAAACCAACACCAGTGCCGCCAGCCGGCGTCGGATCCTGAATCCCGGCGCCTTGCGTCGATGGTGGTTCGAGATTTCATACCCGCTGATCACCTTGGTGGGGCTGATCCTGCTGTGGCAGTTATATATCCGATTTCGGGGGATTCCCGTCTGGCTCATCCCGGCACCGACCGATATCGCATCCGAGTTCCTGAAGAGCTATCCCACCCTTTTAAAGCACGGGATCATGACCACTAAGGAGATCATCCTCGGCTTCGGACTGGCGGTGCTGGTCGGTTTCCCCATCGGGATCGGGATCTCGATCTCCAGCCTGATCGAGAGGACCGTCTATCCTTTGCTGGTATCCACCCAGTCCTTTCCCAAGTCGGCGGTGGCTCCCCTGTTGATCATCTGGTTCGGTTTCGGGATCATGCCGAAGGTCATGATCGCCTTCATGATCTCTTTCTTTCCCATCGTGGTGAACACCGTGGTCGGGCTGCGCTCGATCAATCCGGACATGATCCAGTTGGTGCGATCCATGGGAGCCGGGGCGCTGTCTACTTTCATCAAGGTCCGGTTTCCAAACGCTCTTCCCACCATCTTCGCCGGGCTCAAGACCGCCATGGCCCTGTCGGTGGTGGGGGCGGTGGTGGGGGAGTTCGTGGGGGCCGACCAGGGCTTGGGATACCTGATCCTGTTCTCCCAGAACGATCTCAAGACTAAGCTCCTCTTCGCCGCGCTCACCTTCGTGTCCCTGATCGGCATCGGACTTTTCTCCATCGTCTCGGTGCTCGAACGCCTGTTCATCCCTTGGCACGTTTCGGTGCGGAAAGAGACCGGTTCGGTTGCCGAGTCCCAGTGATCCGAGTTCCCTTGCCGGAGTGAGGAGGTACCCGGTTTGCCCTCTGTCGGAAAATCGGTTGTCCGGTTTGACGCCGCCGAGAAGGCACAGGGGAAGACCCGGTACCTGGATGACCAGGTATTCCCGGGGCTCCTATACGGGAGGGTTATCCGGAGCCCCTTTCCCCATGCCGCGATCGAGTCGATCTCCGTGGATCGGGCCCGGGAGGTCCCCGGCCTTCACGCCATCCTTACCTCCGCCGATCTCCCCCGGACCCGTTTCGGCCCCTATGTCAAGGATACGCCGTTGCTGGCGGAGGGGATCGTGCGCTACGTGGGCGAACCCGTCGCGCTGGCCGCGGCCTCGTCGGAAGAGGCCGCGGCCAGCGCGGCGGCCCTCATCGACATACGTTACCGGGAGCTGCCCCCGATCCTGGATCCCAGGAAAGCCGGCCTCGAAGCTTCCGCCCTGGTGCACGAGGATGTCACCGCCTACGAATCGGTCCTTCCCCGCAAACCGGAGGGGAACGTATGCGCCGCGGTGCGCCTGGAGCAGGGGGATGTCGAAGATGGTTTCCGAAAATCCTACCGGGTCTACGAGCATGAGTTCGAAACCTCCGCGGTCAGCCATTGCAGCCTGGAGCCCCACGTCGCCGTAGCTCAGATGGATGATCGCGGCATCCTGACGATCCGGGCGAGCACCCAGTCCCTCGCCAAGTTCCAGGCGCGGGTGGCCGAGGCTTTGAACCTGCCGATGCACCGGGTCCGGATCATCTCGCCTCCCCTCGGAGGGGGATTCGGGGCGAAGCTGGAGCCCACCGCGGCCCTCTACGGCGCCGCCCTGGCCCTGGTCACCGGAGGGCGGCCGGTCAAGGTGGCCAACACGATGCAGGACGAGATCAGGTTTGGACGCCCGCGCCTGAAAGCGACGATCAGGATCAAGACGGGGGTCGACCGGGACGGGCATCTGCTGGCCAGGAAGGCGGACCTGATCTACGATACAGGGGCCTATGCCGACGAGGGCCCGGGAGCCACGTTCGCCGGCTCGGCCCGGGCCATAGGTCCCTACCGGGTTCCCAACTACCTGATCACCGGGCGTTGCGTCTACACCAACAACTACAACGCCGGCGCCTTCCGCGGTTACGGGGTGCCCCAGTCCGCTTTCGCCTCCGAGAGCCAGATGGATATTATCGCCCGGGATCTCGGGATCGACCCGCTGGAGCTCCGGCTCCGAAACGCCATGGGGGAAAGGGATGTCCCCATCGGGGGCAGGCCCCTGTCCGGCTACAGCCTGCGGGAGTGCCTGAGGGCGGCCGCGGCCAGGGCGGACTGGAACCGGGTTCGCGACGCCCGCCGCGGGGACTGCCCGCCGCGAGGGTCAGTCCCGCAGAACGGATCAGTCCCGGCGCGGGGAGTGGGTCTGGCATGCATCCAGTCCATCACGGGTATGATGAACGCGGAGGCCTCGGTGAGGCTGAACGAGGACGGCACCGTCCAGGTGGCGGTCGGCACTATGGAGATCGGCACCGGGTCGGAGACGGTGCTGGCCCAAATCGCCGCCGAGACCCTCGGCCTGCCCCTCGATGCTGTCCGCATGGTGACGGGGGATACTGAGCAGGTCCCGTACAACTACGGGATGGCGGCCAGCCGGACCACCTTCGTGGTGGGCAACGCGGTGTGGAAGGCGGCCTCCAAGGTCGCCGGGATGGTCAAGGCCGTGGCCGCGGACCTTCTGAAGGCTTCCCCCGCCGACCTCATCCTGCGGGAGGGCCGCGTGACGGTCGACGGGATGCCGGAGAAGAGCATCCCGGTGGCCAAGGTGGCAAAGGTTGCATCCAAGGTCAACCTCACCCCGATCTCCGCCCAGGACAACTACATCGTGGAGGGGCGCGCCGGCTACGCCGCCGGCGCGTGCATGGCCGAGGTGGAGGTGGATCCGGAGACCGGGGGGATCGAGGTTCTCCGGCTGGTGGCCGCCCACGACCTGGGCCGTGCCGTCAATCCCCTCCTGGCTGAAGGCCAGATCCACGGGGCGGTCTCCCAGGGCCTAGGGTATGCCCTTACCGAGCAACTCATCTTTTGCCGGGGTGAAGTCTTGAACGGCGAACTGCACGACTACCGGATCCCCACAGCCGTGGATCTCCCCAAGAT
>JACPQU010000055.1 GCA_016190305.1 Bacillota bacterium | reverse complement strand
TTCATCCTCCCGGCGTCCCTGGAAACGGTGACCTACGCCGTGGCCCAGACCGGCCTCCCGCGAAACGAACTGATCTTCTTCGGGATCGTCTACACAATCGCCGCCGCCGCTTTGATCTTGGCGATCGCTTTCCTCTACTGGCCCCTGGTGGGTTTCCCGGCGATCTGACGGACGCGGCTCCCTTACGGTTTCACGGGCCCGACCGCTTCACGGGCCCGACCGCTTCACGGGCCGGCCGCTTCACGGGCCCGGCGGACCTGCCGAGCCTGCCCGATCCTCCCCCGCGCCCCCCGAACCGGCCGCCCCCGCCGGGGGATATCCTCCCTCGTCCAGGATGCGCCGCAGATCAGCCTCGCCGGTGAACTCCTCGTCGTAGAATACCCGCGCGCTCTGGTCCCCCAGGGCGGTGCGCACTTCCCGGACGCCGTCGATCTTTTGGAGCATCTCACGGATGCTCTGTTCGCACCCGCCTCACTTCATGCCGGGGATTTTGAAGACGACGTTTTTCACTGTGGCCCTCCTCTTTTCGAGTGGTGAATGTTGAATTGAAATGTTACTGCTAGGTTCCTCTTCCGCAGGACGGGCTATTCGAGCGTGTTTCAAATCAAATCGGGACGAGGTGGGAATCGGCACCAAAGACCGGGCTCCTAAATAGTTTGGGAGAGTAGGGTTAGCCGGAGGTAAGCCGGTTGCCCTCCCCTAACACCCTGGGATACCCGGGAGGGATTCCCGATGTTGCCCGCCAGGCGTATTGTACCTCTTTCCACCCTGGGGCCGGGCCGCCGGCGGGGCCGGATCGCCCGAATCGAGGGCGGCCCATGGGTCCAGCGGCTTCTCGACCTGGGAATGGTGCCCGAGACGTGGGTGGAGTTCGTGCGGAGAGCCCCCCTCGGAGATCCTCTGGCCTACAGGATCCGCGGCACCTGCGTCGCCCTCCGGCGGCGGGAGGCCTCAGCCGTCTTCGTGGAGGTTCCTGAAGAGTGATCCCCCGGAAGTCAAAGCCCTTGGCGGCCGGCTGCCATAGGGCTTTTCCCGCAATTCCCGGAGCCGGGGGATCGGCCGGCCCCACCATCGCTCTGGCCGGAAACCCCAACGCCGGGAAGAGCACCCTGTTCAACCGGCTGGTGGGCGGACGCCAGCACGTCGGGAACTGGCCGGGAAAGACCGTGGAGCGGGCCGAAGGAAGGCTGGTGGTGGAAAACAACAGCTTCCGGGTGGTCGATCTGCCCGGGACCTACAGCCTTTTTGCCGACACCCCCGAGGAGGTCGTGGCCAGGGATTTCCTGCTCGGCGGCGAGGCGGCGGTTACTGTGGTCACGGTCGACTCGACCAACCTGGAGCGCCATCTCTATTTGGCCCGCCAAACCCTGCTGCTCACCGGCCGGGTGGTGGTCGCGCTGAACAAGATGGACCTGGCTGATTCCATGGGAATCAGGATCGATTGTGAGGATCTGGCCGTCCGCTTGGGCGTTCCGGTGGTTCCGGTCTCCGCGGTTACCGGAAGCGGAATTCCACGGCTCCTCAAGGTTCTTGGGGAGGCGGCGGAAGCCTGGGGAGAGGGGGTCCGGAACGGCCGCCGGGGTGAAAGTTCCGGGCTTCCGTCTGGGCGGGCGGATCGGGAGCGGATGGCCCTCGAACTGCATCGATGGAGCCGGGATACCGCCGCCGCCGTGTCGGCCGGCGGAGCCCGGGGGATGAGAGGTTGCAGCCGGGATGCCGGGCGGGATCCCGAGTGGGAGCCGTCCGGCGGGGAATCCAGCCGGACCGCCGGTGATTTCAGCGCCCGGCTCGATCGTGTGGTCACCGGTCGGTGGTTCGCCTTCCCGCTCATGGCCGTCCTCTTCGGGGCGGTTCTCTGGCTGACCATGTTCGGGGCCGCGCCCCTGAGCGCCCTCCTGGACCGCGGGTTCTCGGCGGCCGCGGCCCTGGCCGAGGCCGGATTGCGATCGGCCGGCGCCCCCGGCTGGATTCTCGGACCCCTCGTGGATGGAATGCTGGTGGGGGTGGGGAAGGTGATCTCGGTCATGCTCCCCACCATGGCCATTTTCTTCGTCTTGATTGCGCTCCTGGAAGAGAGCGGTCTGGTGCCCCGCCTGGCCTTCAACGCCGATCGCCTCTTCCAGGCGGCGGGTACCCAGGGCAAGCACTGCCTCAGTTGCCTGGCGGGCCTCGGCTGCAACGTCCCGGGGGTCATGTCCGCGAGGATCATGAAGGAGCCGCACCGGACCATCGCCGTGCTGACCAACAGCCTGGTGCCATGCAACGGGAGGCTGGGGGTAATCCTCCCCCTGTCCCTGGTCTTCTTCGGCTCCGGGGGGGTGGGGGTGGTGGCTGGAATCCTGTTGATCAGCGCCGCGGCCATGCTGCTCGGCACCCTGTTCTTGAGCCGGGTGGTCTTCCGGGGTGTCCAGCCCGGTTTCATCATGGAGCTGCCACCCTACCGGTGGCCGAACTTCCGGACGGTGGTCCTGCGGACCCTGCGGGAGAGGGTGATCCAGGTCCTGGGCAGGGCGGTGACGGTGGCCGCACCCGTGACCATCCTGATCTGGTTCATGGCCAACTATCCCGCCGGGGCCGGATTCGAGGGCACCGCCGCCGGGCGGTTGACCGCCTTTCTGGGCCCCCTGGGAACCCCCCTGGGGATCCCGGGGCATGCCCTGACGGCCGTCCTTTTCTCCCTGGCGGCCAAGGAGATCGTCGTCGGCGCCCTGGCGATCACCGGCGGGCTGGCAGCGAGCCTGCGGGGCTCCGGAGCGGATCCGGCCTCTCTTCTTGCAGGATGGTCCGCCCTGGAGGCCTTCAACTTCCTGCTGTTTTTCACCCTGTTCATGCCCTGCCTGCTCACGGCGATGACCATGTTCCGCGAAACCCGGAGCTGGCGGCTCACCGCCCTGGGCCTGGCCTTGCCCTTCGGGCTGGCCTACCTGTTCACCCTGGCGAGCTACCGGATCGGCCTGGTCCTGGGGCTATGAAGGAGGGCGGACGTGCTCACCTCGAATCTTGAAGATTACCTGGAATGCATCTATCGCCTCCGGGAGGAGTCGGGGCTGGTCTCGGTCACCGACATCGCCGACCGGATGGGGGTCCGCGCCCCTTCAGTCACCCGCGCCGTGAAGAAACTGGCCCGGGAGGGGTATCTTTTCTATGAGAAGTACCGCGGGATCGCCCTCACGCCGGAGGGGGAGCGGACGGGGCGCTTCTTCAGTGATCGGCATGAAACCCTGAGGCAACTGCTCCTGGTCATCGGGGTGCGGGACGTGGCCGACCGGGTGGTGGAGGGGATCGAACACTATATCGACGGGCGGAACCTGGGGCGGATCAAAAGTTTCCTGGGGCGGGTCAAGGGATGAGGATTCTTTGGGCCGGTCAAGGGATCAGGATTGGTCTGACGGCCCGTAGGAGGCAAAGGTTTTGGATTTTCCGGATCGCGCGGCCTTGCTGGTGATCGACATGCAGAAATCCGCCCTGCCCGGCCGCCCTTACGAGGTCCCCGGCCTGGCACCGGCGGCGGACCGGATCGCCGCCCTGGCCGCCGCCTGCCGCCATCAGGGGATCCCGGTGATCTACACCAGGCACGTTTACCGTTCGGACGGCGGGGACGCTCCCCGGGGGGAGCCCGTTGATTCCGCCGGCCGGCCGCTCGGCTACCGGGCGGACAGCGACGATGCCCTGATCATGGACGAGGTCCGGCCCGCGCCGTCCGAACCGGTCATCGACAAGACCAGGTGGAGCGCCTTCTTCGCCACCGGGCTGGACCTGATCCTCCGGCGCGGGAAAGTCGATGACCTGATCCTGTGCGGCATCGTCACCGACGGCTGCGTCCTGGCCTCCGCCCTGGACGGATTTTCCCTCGGATACCGGATCCACCTGGTCAAGGACGCCTGCGCCGCGGCCACCCCGGCCGTTCACGCCGCCGCCGTGCTGCTGATGGCCAACAATATCCACGGCCTCTGCATCTACCGGGCGGACGAGCTCCTGGCCGCGCTGGACGGGAACCCCCACCGGTGCTGGGAGTGGCGGGAGCCGGGGGGATTGCCCTTCGGCGCGGACAACTTAATGGAACTGTATGAAAAGCTGTAAAAAGGACAAGGCAGGCGGCGGCGCCGTAAGCGTGGAGGGTGTTGACGACAAACCATAAATAGATCTTATTTTGATCCTATGAAATTAATGTAAATAATGCATCGATCACTTCTATTCCTTAAATGCAATTCTTACTAAGTGCTGTACAACCAAGAAAATTACATATTACAATACTATATAATCGCTTTTCCTCGATGTGTTCACCCCATGGGGGGGTAAACCCGATGTCCGATCTTCCCGAGGCCCGCCAACTTACCCCCATAGAGTACCGGACCATTATGCGTACGGCGATCAATGGCTTCTTGGTGATCGATCCGCAGGGCCGGTTTCTGGAAGTGAACGAAGCCTATTGCCGTTTCTCTGGCTACAGCCAGCAGGAACTGCTGCAGATGCGCATCCAGGACATGGAGGCCATCGAATCGAGAGAAGAGACCGCCCGCCGGATCGAGCGGATTATCGAAACCGGCGGCGACCGTTTCGAGACCAAGCACCGGTGCAAGGACGGCAGGATCATCGATGTGGAGGTAAGCGTCACTTACCTGGATGTGGACGGAGGACGCTTCATCGCCTTTTTCCATGATATCAGCGACCGCAAGCAACTCGAGGATCGGACCCGCTTGGAGAAGGAAAAGCTGGTTTCCATCTTTGACGGAATGATCGACGCAGTCTACATCTCCGATCCGGAAACCTACGAGATCCTCTATGCCAACAAGACCCTCAAGGAAGCTTTCGGCAAGAGCCTGGTGGGCGGCCTCTGCTACAAGGAGTTTCAGGGGCTCCATTCACCATGCCACTTCTGCACCAACGAGATCATCCTCCGGAACAACGGCGTTCCCTATCACTGGGAGTACCATAATCCTGTTCTCGACCGGGACTTTTTGATCGTGGATCGGATCGTGGACTGGCCGGACGGGCGGCAGGTCCGGCTGGAGGTCGCCACCGATGTCACCCGGCTGAAGAACCTCGAAAAGAAGTTGAAGCAGACGGTGGGGGAACTCGAGTCATCCAACGCGGATCTGCGCCAGTTCGTCAACATCTGCTCCCATGATCTCCAGGAACCCCTGCGGATGATCTCCAGCTACCTCCAGTTGCTGGCCAAGCGCTATCTCGGCAGGCTCAATTCCGATGCCGATGAGTTCATCGGTTTTGCCGTGGACGGCGCCAACCGGATGAAACAGCTTCTGGGCGACCTCCTTGCCTACTCCCGCGTCGGCACCGACTCCAGCCCTTTCGAAGAGGCCGACACCTCCCTGGCGCTGGATCAGGCCCTGATCAACCTTGAGGTGGCCATCCAGGATGGCGGGGCCGAAATCACCGCCGATCCCTTGCCGATCATCCGGGGTGACGGCCCGCAACTCGTCTTGCTGTTCCAAAACCTGCTTGCCAACGCCGTCAAGTTCCGCGGTGAGCAGCCCCCGCGCATCCATGTCCGAGCCGAGTCCGGAGAGGGCGAATGGATCTTCTCGGTGCGCGATAACGGGATCGGGATTGACCTTCAATTCGCCGAACGCATTTTCATAATTTTTCAACGCCTGCACCCCCGGGACAGGTATGGGGGCAGCGGGATCGGTCTGACCATCTGCAAGAAGATCGTGGAACATCACGGCGGCCGGATCTGGGTGGAATCCCGGCCCGGACAGGGTGCCACCTTTTTCTTCACCATCCCCAACGAGAGGCGGGACTGAATTGCAGGCAGCGGTGGGTCGACCCGTTGAGATCCTCCTGGTGGAGGATAATCCTGGAGACGTACGCCTCACCCAGGAGGCTTTAAAGGATGGGAAGGTGGGCGACAAGCTCACCGTCGCCAGGGATGGGGTCGAGGCGATGACTTTCTTGAGAGGGACTTTAGGCACCGGCGCCGGGGAGAGGAGCCTGCCGGGTTTAATCCTGCTGGATTTGAATCTCCCCAGGAAAGACGGCCGGGAGGTCTTATCCGAGATCAAGACCGATGAAAAATTGAAGGCCATCCCGGTGGTCGTCCTCACCACCTCGGAGAGCGAGAAGGACATCCTGACGAGCTATCGTTTACACGCCAACTGCTACATCACCAAGCCGGCCGAACTGGATAAGTTCTTCGAGGTGATCAAAGCGATCGAGGGATTCTGGCTCAAGGTCGCCAAGCTGCCTTCCTGAGTAAGTTCTGAATAATTAGAGGAACCGAATATTCAAGGACGAAGCTGGGCTCTTTGCGCTAAGGTCCCGGTTGCCGTTTCAGCAGCGCCTTCCGGTGTCTATAATCCGGCCACCAGCCGCGTCCCCACCAGGGCCAGCGCGCCGGACAAAAAGTACATGATCACGCGGCCGCGGACGCGGCAGGCGAGCCACGCCCCTGCTTGAGCCCCGAGAAGCACTCCCGCCGCCAGCGGCAAACCCAGGGCGAAGTCGACGTTCCCCATGAGCATGTGGCCCCCCGCCCCGATGCCCGCCGTCGCGATCTGCACGAAGTGCGAGGTCGCCGCCGCCACGTGGGGTGGGAAAGAGAGAAAGAAGACCATCGCCGGCACGTGCAGGATTCCTCCCCCGAGGCCGAAGAGGGCGGAAACCGAGGCGATGAGGAAGCTGATTGCGAGCCCGGCGGCCTGGTTGTAGCAGTAGCGATGGATCCGGCCGTCGCGGCTCCTGATCTCGATGTTTCTACACCGGCCAAGGTAACTTCCGACACCGCTTCCGCCCCTGATGGGCTTGGCCGTAAATGGATCCTCACCCCTCGCAGGCTTGCCGTTCCATTCCCCGGCCGGGTCCTCGCTCCGGTTCTCGTCCCCGCCGATCCCGCTTTTGCCACCTTCCTGATCCGTGTCCCCGGTCCCGCCCCGGACGCGGAACAGGATCAGGGAGGCGATCAGGAAGAGGAGCAGGCCGAGCAGGAGTTGGAAGAGGCGGTTGGACACGGAGCCGACCAAGGCGGTGGCCAAAACGGCCCCGGGAACCGAGGCCAGGGCAAAGCGCCAGCCCGACCGCAGGTCCAGGGTCCCCCTGCGGGCGTAGGCCACGGTGCCCGACAGGACGTTGATCAGGATCACCAGCAGGGAGGTCCCCGCCACGCGGGCCGGGGAAAGGCCGTAAACCAGCAGAAGAATGGGGGAGAGGAGGAATCCCCCGCCCGATCCGATGGCTGTTCCCATCATGCCGACCGCGAACCCTATCAGGACGGATGGTATATTCAAGAGTGTTACCGGGCGGCAGCCAGCTCCGCCGGGGTAGTCACCTCTTCCCCTCGTTCACGGGATTGGACGATCCACCTGCTCCAGGCGCCGTCCTTCTGCGGGTGTTCGGTGCGCCAGTGTTGACCGCGGGATTCCTCCCGGCGGAGGGCCGCCCTGGCGATGAGCTTTCCTGTCAGGCTCAGGTTGGCCAGTTCCAGCAGCGCCTGGGCTTCTTTCAAATCGCGGGCGCCGCCTCCGAGGGCCGCTTTGCCCAACTCCTCAAAGGCGGACTCCGCTTCCCGAAGGCCCTCGCCGCTCCTGCGGACGCCGATCCGGCTCCAGGCGGCCTGCTGCAACGACCTCTTGAGTTCGCGGGTATCGGATGGGGAGGCCGCGAGCAGCATCCGCAGC
>JACPQU010000050.1 GCA_016190305.1 Bacillota bacterium | reverse complement strand
CCGGGACACGCAGAGGTCTTCCAGCCCGGGTTTGAGGAAGTTGTTCACCATCTCGTGGAGCCGTGAAGGGGGCTGGATGAAGTCCGGGTGATCCTGGAGATACCGTTCCAGGGCCCCCTGGTACTTGCTCATCCGGAAAAAGTAACTTTCCTCCTGAACGCGCTCCACCTTCCGTGCGCAGTCCGGGCAGTTTCCTTCCACCAACTGGCGCTCGGTCCAGAAGGCCTCGCACGGGGTGCAATACCAGCCCTCGTACGTCCCCTTGTAGATGTCCCCTTGCTCGTACAGGCGGCGAAAGACCTCCTGGACGGTTCTCCGGTGACGTTCCTCGGTGGTTCGGATGAAGTCATCGTTGGAGATGTCGAGGGTTTTCCACAGTTCACGGATCCCGGTGACAATCCGATCAACGTACTCCCTGGGGTTGCCTCCGGCTTCGGCCGCCTTTCGCTCGATCTTCTGCCCATGCTCATCGGTCCCCGTGAGGAAGAAGACTTCGAAACCTGTCAGCCGCTTGAACCTCGCCATAGCGTCCGCCGCCACGGTGGTGTAGGCGTGCCCGATGTGGAGCTTGTCGCTCGGGTAGTAGATGGGGGTGGTGATCATGAACCTCTTCTTGGAGTCCATCCGGGTCGTCCCTCCTTTTCAACTCCTGGAATTAAACTCCTTGAACGCCGCGGCATCCGGCGGGCGATCCAACACCGGCCTGGCCGGCGGAAGCAGGGATGAAAGTAATAAAAAATCCCCTCACCATAAGGGGCGAGGGGAATCCTTCGCGGTACCACCCTTGAGTTCCCGGCTCTCGCAAGCACGGGCTCGACGGCTCGGCTCCTGACCGAGCACAGCGCTTAACGGGCGCAACGGCGACCCCCTACCGGCCTCGCGGCCATTCGGGGAAGCGGCTCAGGACCCATCCCGGGATCGTCTGGACACGCCGGATCCCACCCGTTCCGGCTCTCTGGGGCGTCGTCTGACGGCGGGTGTCCTTCATAGCCTTTCGGGTCACATCTTACAGGTCACATGCCATTTGGGCGGGGTATCAAACCCACCCGTCAACCGTTAACTTTAACAAGCTTTGGGATTGCTGTCAAACCCGAGGGGCTGAGGAGTTCCGGCCCGCCGGGCGTCCGGGGCAGACGGCCGATGGCCGTCTGGCTGAAATATTAATTGACTTATATGGTAATACCTGGTATAGTGGAGAACATCACGGATAAATTTGTCGAAACCCGTCGAAAGGGAGAGGGATATCGTGATGAAATCGACCGGTATCGTACGAAAGGTTGACGAATTGGGTCGGGTCGTGATCCCCATCGAACTGCGGAGGACCCTCGACATCGAGGAGAAGGACTCCCTGGAAATATACGTGGACAGCGACCGGATCATCTTGAAAAAGTACGAACCGGCTTGCATCTTCTGCGGCAACGCTGACCAGGTTGAGCATTTCAAAGGGAAGAACGTCTGCCGGGACTGCATGGGCCAGTTGAAGACAACTTGATCCGGGGGGGCCTCATCCCCCGGATTTCAGCACCATTCCGGCGAGCAGGCCGCTGTGCCTGCCGTCCCTGACCACCACCCGGCCGTTAACGATGACCAGGGAAATCCCCTCCGGAGGCTGGAAGGGGTCCTCGTAGGTGGCCCGATCCCGGATCCGGAGGGGGTCAAAAACCACCAGATCGGCCCAGAACCCCTTGTCGATTACCCCGCGATCCCGGATACCTAGCCTGGAGGCCGGCAGGCTCGTCATCTTTCTCACCGCCTCAGCGAGGGACAGAACCCCGCGCTCTCGAACGTAGTGCCCGAGGATGCGCGGGAAGGTTCCAAAACAACGCGGATGCGGCCTCCCTTCCGTCAAGTGGTTCCGGAAGGACCGGGCACCGGCATCGGAGCCGATCATCGATTGAGGATGGCGGATCACCCGGTCCAGATCGTCGTCCCCCATGGCGAAGCGGATCATCGATACCTTGAGTTGCTCCTCGACCAGCAGGTCCATCAGCATTTCCACCGGTCGCACCCTGGAGTCGAGGGCGATCCGGGCCAAGCTTCGACCCTGCAGGTGGGCGAGGGCCGGGTTTCGGACATGAGAGATCACGATGTCTTCCCATATGCCGGGCTCCTGGGACGCCCGCCCTTCCAGTTCCGCCTTGATCCGGTCCCTTATCTCTCCGCCGGTGAGCCTTTCCAGGGCGCACAACGGACCGCCTTCCTGTACCCAGGGCGGGAGCACGGCTGAGAGCACCGTGCTCGTAGCAAGGTAGGGGTAAACGTCCAGGGTGACGTCCTGCCCCCCCCGGCGCGCCGCGTCGACCATGGCCAGGGAGGCACCGGTCTTTCCCCAGTTGCGCCGGCCGGCAGCCTTATGATGGCAGAGATGAACCGGCACTCCCGCCCTCTCTCCGATGGTCAGGGCTTCCGCCACCGCCGGGAGCAGGTCGTCCCCCTCGTCACGGAGATGGGTGGTATAAATCCCCCCGCGGGCGGCCAGGCAGGCGGCCAGTTCTACGAGTTCACCGGTATCCGCGTAGCATCCCGGAGGATAGATCAGGCCCGTGCTCAAGCCGAAGGCCCCCTCCGCCAGGGATTCCGTCAGGAGGCGTTGCATCAGTCTCATTCCGTCGCGGTTTACCGGCCCCGCCTTGAACCCGGCCGCCATTTGCCTGATGGTCCCCTGGCCCACGAACCCGGCCACGTTGACCGCCGTACCCCGCTCTTCAAGAGCGGCGAGGTAAGACCCGAAAGAATCCCAAGCCGGACGGAAACCGTACTCATCCTCGATCTCCCCGGCCAGTTCGGTCCCGGAAGGCCCATGAAGAGGTGCGCACGAGTAACCGCAGAGCCCCACCGTTTCGGTGGTCACACCCTGGAAGACCTTGCTTTCAGCCCTGGGATCCTGGAGTAACCTGAGATCGGAGTGGGCGTGAAGATCAAAAAAACCCGGGGTCACGAACCGGCCTTGAACATCAATGACTTGCGCCGCCGCGGGAGCCGGCGGAGGGGCCAGAAAGACGATCCTGCCCGCGACGATCCCCAGGTCCAGCCTCCTGGCATGGGATCCGGTGCCGTCCAGGATCCAGCCGCCTTTGATCAAGAGATCCAGCATATTCCATCTCCGATTCCCGGTGGCCCTGGAATGACGTAGGCCCCTCCATTATCCTATTCCCCGCCTTCCCGATCCTTGTATCTTTCACGGGCCTCCCTGGTCCGTTTCCGGCGGGCCGCTCCTTCGATGACCAGGGTGAACTCCCCTCTCGGCCGGCGGGCTTCGAAGATTGCGGCCGCCTCGGAAAGGGTGGTTTGAATAGTCTCCTCGTACACCTTGGTCAACTCCCTGGCCACCAGCACCCGGCGTTCACCTCCCAGGACCTCCGCGAGATCCTGCAGGGAAGACGCCAGACGGTGAGGCGTTTCAAAAAAGACAACGGTCCGCTCGTCATCCCGCAAATGCTCGATGGCTCTCCGGCGCTCCCCCGATTTTCGCGGCAGGAAGCCCTCAAAGGTGAAGCGCGAAGCGGAAAAGCCCGCCACAGAGAGCGCCGTGGTTACGGCGCTGGGCCCGGGAAGCGGGACCACTCTGATCCCCTGGTCGAATGCGGCCGCCACCAGCTCGGCCCCGGGGTCGGAGATGCCTGGGGTCCCGGCATCGGTGAGAAGCGCAACATCTGAGCCCTCATGGAGGCTGGCGAGGATGCGAGGGATGGCCTCTCTACGGTTGTGTTCGTGGTAGGACAGCAGGCGGGGCTGAAGGTGGTGGTGTCCCAGGAGGATCCTCGTCCGCCTGGTATCTTCGCAGGCAACCACCTGGACCTCACCAAGGATCCGGAGCGTCCGGGCTGTGAGGTCCTCCAGGTTTCCGATGGGGCCGGCGCAGACAAACAGGGTTCCGCTCGATCCTTCCGCGGGCCGCTCATGAGCAGCCGGAGGAGCCGCCGTCATCCCTAACCTCCCGGGGTCTTGAACACTTGAATCCGCTGGTTCATTCGATCCGCCACCAACAGGTTGCCCTGCCGGTCAAAGGCCAAGCCGGCGGGGAACAGGAAATAACCCGGCTGGGAACCGGGCGCGCCGTAGGATTCCTGGAGTTCACCGTCCCGGTTGAAAACCAGAAGCCGGTGGTTGTAGCTGTCGCTCAGCCAGATCCTCCCGTCTCGATCCACGGCCATTCCTCCGGATAACTCCAAATCTTGCTCCGAACTTGGCCCAGGCGGCAAACCAAAGGAGCCTTTGAAAGACCAGTCAACCTGCCCCGAAAACCTGAGTCCCAGAACCAGACCCGTATAACCGTCCAGCACCAGGATCGACCCATCCCCATCCTGGGTCACTGCGGTAGGCCGGGTCCCGGCCGGGAGTGGGATCTCACGGACCAATGCTCCCTTGGAACTGAACTCTTGGAGACGCTCGTTGAAGGTATCCGCCACCAGCAGGTTTCCTCCCGAGACGGATTCCATGGCCGAAGGTCCAAACTCGAGGCCCATCCTGATCTCGGTCCCCCATTGCCCCGAACCCGTTCCTCCCTGCCCGAAGGTCTTCGTCAAGCGCCCGCGGGAATCGAAGACCTGCATCAAGGCGACGTCCAGGATATAAGTAGATTCGCTGTCGCCCTGGGCCACTGCCTGGGGAAAAAGGAAAGAACCCTGGTTGAAGGAGCTCTCGTAGCGGCGTACCAAGCCTCCATTTCTATTGAACAAGAGGACCCTGTTGTTCACCTTGCTTTCCGCTTCCGGGTTTCCGGCCAGGATCAGGATCCCGCCCGCCGGGCCCGGCTCAACCTGTTTAGGAAAAATGAAGGATTCATTTCGATAGGTGACCCCTACGGGCCGGGCCCGGCCTTCCTCCAGGTCGAGGAGTTGGAGGCCGGCACCGCAACCATCGACCACCCAGACCTTTTCGGGGCCGCTCCAGGCCACGGATACAGGACCCGCATATTGTTCGGGTAAGAACGGCTGGCAATAAGACGACCATGCGATCCTCCGCAGGATCAGTCCATCCGGCCCCCGGATTTCCAGGATTTCTTCGGACGGATTGGCCGCCAGGAGGCGGCCCTGGCCGTCGATGGCCAGATCTTCGAGGCTCTGGTAGCCGGAAGCGAAGGAGCCCTGGTAGGCCCCAAGCGAATTATACCTGACCACCCTTCCCTTGACCGGATCAGCAACCAGGAGATCACCGTCGGGAGTGCTCACCACACTGGTGGGGCCGATATAGAACTCGGAACCCTCGTTCCCCAGGTTCTCCTCATCCGAGCCGCCGATGCCGATTTCCTTGATCACCCGACCCCCGGTGTCGATCTGGTAGAGGGCGGGAATTCCCAGGACGTAAAGAGTTTCACCGGGGCCTGCGGCAAGGCTGCGGACCCAGTTCAGACGGCGATCGGTCGATAGGGTAACCTTCTTGATGAGATGCCCTTCCCCGGAGAACTGGTAGAGGTTGGCAATGGAATCGAGCACCCACACTGAACCCTCATCCACCGTGAGATCCACGGGTTCACTATCGATCTCCTCGCCTAAACGACCGAAAGATTGCACGAAGGTGCCGTCGGGATGGAAAACCTTGAGGTAAGAAGGCGGCGTATTCAGATCAAGGACGTAGGCCCTGCCACCGTCGAGATCGGGGTCGGACGCCACCGCCACCGCCAGCCCAAGCTCTCCCGGATAGAGGCCGTCGATGACGAGCAGGCTCTCCAGGAGAGCCGTGTCCGAATTCTGCCGGTTGAAAACTGTGGAGAACCACTCCCTGGAGTTCCCCCGGACGGCGGCTTCCTCCCGTGCATCGGCCGGGTCCTGCTCCCGGGACCCCCGGGCATTCTCCCACAGGAATCGCCAGGTGGCGAAGCTCAAGGCCAGCAAGATGGACAGGAGAAACAACGATGAATACCTGCGTCTTTCCCCCAGCCCTTTCTCATCCATCTCGCGGCCTCCTAGGACCTGGCCGACCTCTTGCAGCAGGTCCCCCCGTTGCCTTCCCGCCAGCCGACTTCCTGGAGGGAGAACTGGGCATCTCCTCCACCGTTGGCCAGCTCTACCTGGACGGTGCCCTTCACCACGTTGACCGTGGTAACCTTTCCTTCTCCCCGGGGCGTTTCCACCCTGGCCCCGTTGGGAGGATAACCTGCCTTGGCGTCTTCGTATGTCCCGCACTCGAATCTCAAACAGCACATCAGGCGGCCGCAGATTCCGGAGATCTTGGACGGGTTAAGGGAGAGGTTCTGCTGCTTGGCCATTCGAATGGAAACCGGCTGGAAATCGTCAAGAAAAGAGCAGCAGCATAAGGCGCGACCGCAGGGACCGAGACCGCCCAGGATCTTGGCCTCATCTCGTACCCCCACCTGTCTCAGCTCGATCCTGGTCTTGAGGGTCCCGGCCAGATCTTTGACCAGTTCCCGGAAATCAACCCTTCCGTCCGCGGTGAAGAAGATGATCACCCGGTTTCGGTCGAAGGTATACTCCGCGTCGACCAGTTTCATCTCCAGTCCATGTTCCTGGATCTTCCCGGCGCAGATCCTGAGAGCTTCTTTCTCCCGCCTCCGGTTTTCCTCAACCCGCTCCCGATCCTTGTTGTTCGCAGTGCGGACAACTTTCTTGAGGGGTTGCACAACTTCGTCTTCGCCCACCTCTTGCAGGGGAACGACGACGGTGCCATATTCCTGGCCCCGCGAGGTCTCGACGATGACTTCGTCGCCCCGAGATACCTGCCAGACTTCGGGATCAAAGTAATAAATCTTACCGGCTTGCTTGAAGCGTACTCCGACTACCTTGGGCATGGTTCACCGCCTCTCGCCAGCGCAAGAACAAGGCCTCCAAAGCAAGGCCTATATTAGCGTTCTCTTCGATAGCGCGCTTCGTTTCCATAACGTAGCCGCCCAGACGACCCAGCACCGACGGGCTGTAGCCGGCCAGATTGGCCAGGACCTGCCCGTAGGTTCCACCTTCTTCGATCCATCGCCCGGTCCCGCCGGCGGCTCCCGGGTAATTGTTGCGGCTTTCAGCCGGCTTGCCCCAAGCCTCGGCAAGGCAACACAGCAGGACGGTCAACTGCTGGACCAGGTTTCCCCGCTGTCCCTCTCCGCTCCTGGAAACCCTGGCGCGCAACTCGACAGCCGCACGGATCCCCGAACTGGAATCAACCGCCGTGCGGGACCCGCCTTCCCGGTCGGACCGACCCTGTCCCATGAGCGCACGGGTAAGAGCCAGCAGTCCCCCGTCATCATCCGCCAGCAGGCCGTCCATCTCCATGGCCCTGGTGATGCTTCCACCCGCCAGCGCGGCGGCCAGGGACGCTCTCTCCGCTGAAAAGCCCCGCTGAGACAGCAGCTTTTCGAGGACGTCGTGCGGAAGCGGTCCGAAGGGAACAGACTGGCACCTGGAGATCACCGTGGAAAGCAGGTGGGCGGGATTATCCGTGGTCAAGAGCAGGCGGGTGTAGACGGGAGGATCTTCAAGGGTCTTGAGCAGGGCATTCGCGGCCGGCCTGTTCATCTGATCGGAGTCCAAAATAAGGGCGCAACGGACCGGCCCCTGGTAAGGCCCCGAGGACAGGAATCGAATCAGGGAGCGCACCTGGGCGATTCCCAGGCCGTCAAGCTCCGGGGAAAGTACCTGGAGATCCGGGTGATTCCCGCCAAGGACCCTCCGGCAGGAACTGCACTCCCCACAGGCCTGCTCCCGGGTTTGAGGGCAAAGCAACGCCATGACGAAATGCCTGGCTGCGGTCGCTTTGCCGACCCCTGCCGGCCCGTGAAAAAGATAAGCATGGGAAACCTTTCCCGAACCGAGGGCTCCCTTCAGAATCCGGGCCGCCCTTGGTTGGCCCTCTGGTACCAAAAGGCTCAAGCCTGATCACACCCGCTCGAAATGTTCCACGTCCAGAACGAAAATGGTCGCTCCCCCCACGATTACTTCCACCGGATAGGGAACGTACGACTCCACCGTCCCTCCAACCGGTGGCATGGGGGTCACGAGGCGCTCCCGTGAGGCGCTGATCTCCTTGATCAACGTCACCACGGAATCAACCTGTTCGTTGTCGACCCCGATCAGGAGTGTAGTGTTTCCCGCTCTGAGAAAACCACCGGTGCTGGCCAGCTTTGTAGCCCGGTAGCCATGCTGCACGAGTGCTCCAAGGAGGAGGGCGCTATCTTTATCCTGGATCACCGCCACGATCAGCTTCAGGATTTTTCACCCTCCTGTAATGATAACTTTCAGTTTTGATTATCATCTTTTAGGACGGAAAGCACAAGGGATCGAGATAGATCCGGGGCGACGCGAAAGAACCCTTTCCTCGTCCCCTTCCTCGTAAGAAGCCGGTTCGGCCGCATGCTCAGGCGGTCGCTTCACTGAGAAGTTCGCGGCTTAGTTCGATGAAAACCTCTCCCGCAGGAGAGGAGACCACCACCGAAGCCTGAGGATCAAGATGAGTCCTTTCCAGATTGACGATGGCCAGTTTGGATCCATGCTCCAAAGCGAGGGCGGGAAGATGATTGGCCGGGCTGACCGCGAGGGAAGAACCGACGACCACGAAGAGATCGCAACTGCAGCTTTCCCTGACGGCTAGGTCCCAGGCAGCGGCAGGCAGGGCTTCTCCAAAAAGGACTACATCGGGCTTGAGGGGTTTTCCGCAGGCCTTGCAACTGGGCAAGTCGTTCTCGAGGAGGATCTCGGAAGCGTACCGGCGGTCGCAGGCAAGGCAAAGGGCCTGTCTAAGACTGCCGTGCAACTCAATCACGGACCGATGGCCCGCTTCCTGGTGAAGCCCGTCAATGTTCTGGGTAAGGATGGCCCTGACCATGCCGGCCGCTTCCAGCCGAGCCAGGATGAGGTGAGCGTGATTGGGCCGGGCGCCCTGCAAACCGGACAACCTCTGACGGTAAAAGGTAAAGAACTCGTTAGGCCGACGGCGCCAAGCTTCAATAGAAGCCAGGGCCATGGGATCGACTCCCTGCCAGAGGCCGGTCCGGGAACGAAAGTCCGGTAAACCGGACTCCGTGCTGACCCCTGCTCCGGTGAAAACCACGGTGGAACGGGATTCTCGAAAGAGGCCGGAAAGTTTCGCAATGCCTTCCACGTCAGTTCCCCCCGCAGGCGACCAAATGCCGGCAGTACCCTTACGGGGAAACGCGGGAATGAGGCCTTTCAGGCTTCCCCGCAGCGCTGAAGGATCTTCTGCCAGTTGCGTTCCACATCACTCTTCACATCTTCCAGGAGGGCTTGGTTCTCCGGGTGGAAGAGGTGACGGAAACGTCCCTGAGGGCGGAGCCATTCCTCCAGGTCGACGGGGTGACGCGGTTTATAGGTCATGCGCCAGTTCCCGTTCTCCACCTCGAAAAGAGGCCAGAATCGGGTCTCCACAGCCTTCCGGGTCAGTTCCATGGCCAACTCGGGTTCGTGGTGCCAGCCCGGCGGACATGAGGAGATGACGTTCAAAAACGCGGGTCCGTCAACCGCCAGGGCCTTTTGCGCCTTGTTCATCAGGTCCCGGTAATGACTCGGCGACGCCTGGGCCGCATAGGGGATATTATGAGCGGCGACGATGGCCGTGAGATCCTTCCGGGCCTGCTGCTTTCCCACCAGGGTGTTTCCGACCGGGGACGTGGTGGTATCGGCCCCCCGCGGGGTGGCGCTGGAGCGCTGGATCCCGGTGTTCATGTAGGCCCCGTTGTCGTAGCAGACGTATAGGACGTTATGGCCCCGTTCAAGCATCCCGGAAAGGGACTGGAATCCGATGTCGTAGGTACCCCCGTCGCCGCCGAAGCAGACGAACTTAAAATCTTTTTTAATCTTTCCCTGCTTCTTCAGGGAGCGGTAAGCCGACTCCACCCCGCTCAGGGTTGCGGCAGCATTCTCAAAAGCGCAGTGGATCCAGGAAACGTTCCAGGCGGAATACGGGTAAATGGAGGTGGCGACCTCCAGGCAGCCGGTGGCGTTTCCCAGCACCAACTGGGCATCGGTGCAGTACAGGATTTGCCGGACGATCACCGGTGCGGCGCAACCGGCGCACATGCGATGTCCGCCTGTCATCCTCTTGGGCTTATCGGTAGCCTCCCTTAGGGTAGGCATCGAATCCACCGCCTTTCAAGGTGAGCTATTCGCGAACCCCCAGGTAAGTGACCATGGGGTCGGAGCAGATATCCCCCGGCTTGGCGGCGAGCAGGCGCTGAAAAATCCCGCACACATCCTCCGGGTAGATGTCCCTTCCGCCCAGCCCAAAGATATAGTCGGCGGCCAGGGGTCGGGGTTCCAGTTCGTAGATCGCGGAGCGCAACTCGGTGAAAAGGGGTCCGCCGGCGGTGGACATACTCTCCGACCTGTCCATCACGGCGACCGCCTTGACCCCCCGGAGGACCTCCGCCAGGTCCCGGGCGGGGAACGGGCGGAATACCCTCGGTTTGATCAGCCCGATGCGATGCCCCTCTTTGCGCATCGCATCGACGACCGTCCTCACGGTTCCCGCGGTGGAGCTCATCACGACGATGGCCGCCTCCGCGTCCTCCATCCGGTAAGCCTCGAACAGCCCGTAGCTGCGCCCGGAAACCCGCTGATAATCCCCCGCGACCTCCAGGATCACTTTCCTGGCCTGGAGCAAACCCTCCACCTGCTGACGCTTATGCTCGAAGTAATAGTCGTTGAGGTCGAGGGCCCCGATGGTGATGGGGTGGTCGGCATCCAGAAGGTAACGTTCGGGGCGGTACTCCCCGATAAACTCCTTGACGTCCCCGTCCTCCAGAATCTCCAGGTTCTCCATGGCGTGGCTGATGATGAAGCCATCCAGCATCACCATCACCGGCAAGAGCACCTTGGGATGCTGGGCGATGCGGATGGCCTGAATGACATTGTCGTAAGCTTCCTGGGTGTTCTCCGAATAGATCTGGATCCACCCCGCATCCCTCGCCCCCATCGAGTCGGAGTGATCGCAATGAATGTTGATGGGGGAACTCAGGGCCCGGTTCACCACCGTCATCACGAGGGGAAGGCGCATCCCCGAAGCGATGTAGAGGACCTCCCACATGAGGGCGAGGCCGTTGGAAGCGGTGGCGGTCATCGCCCGCACCCCGGCGGCGGAAGCCCCGACGCAGGCGCTCATCGCGCTATGCTCGCTCTCGGTGGTCACGAACTCGGTCTTGACCTGACCGTTCGCTACGAAGTTAGAGAAGTACTGGACGATATCCGTCGCGGGAGTGATCGGGTAGGCGGCCACTACGTCCGGCTCGATTTGCCGCATCGCCTGGGCCACCGCTTCATTGCCGGTCATCGCTACCTTTTTCTGAAGGGCTACTGCCACGGCCATCCTTCCTTTCCGGCCTGAAGGGTCTTCAAGCGACTGGGACCGGCTTACAGCACCAGGTCAAGACCGGCCCCCCGCGCGCAGCGTCGCGCTGCCAACCCGCCCGCCGCGCCGTCAAGCGGAGAGGGGCTCCTCGAGGGCCTCATCCTCCCTGATCATCTTGATGGCGTCGACCTTGGGCGGGCATTCCTTGGCGCAGATACCGCAACCCTTGCAATAGTCATAGTCGAAGCCGATGATCTTGCCTCCCTCGGCCAGCACCGCTCCGTCCGGACAAAAGAGCCAGCAAAGGAGACAATCGATGCACCGCTCCGCATCCCAGACCGGACGCATCAGGCGCCAGTCCCCCGTGAGGTATTTGGTGGCGTTTCCGGGTTCCAGGATGAACCCGCCGCTAGGCAAGTCCTTCCATCCCGGCCGCTCTTTGGATTTAGCCTTAGAGGTCATCTCCCTGCACCTCCTGGTAAGCCCTTTCCACGGCCCGCAGGTTACCTTCCACGATCGTTTCTTTCCCCTTGAACTTCTTGGTCAACTGAACCCGCAGCGAAAGCATGAAGTCTTCATAATCAAGGATACCACTTACCCTCATCAGGGCACCCATCATGGGGGTATTGGGGATCGCTTTGCCCAGGGTATCCAGAGAGATCTGGTTGGCATCCACGGTATATACCCTGATCCCGTCTACCTTCAAACGCGTTCTGATCTGGGATGCGGGGCCGTTCGTATTGACAATGATCGCCCCGCCGTTTCCAAGGCCCGAGGTCACGTCGACTCTTCCGATCAGCGTCGGGTCCAGCACCACCACCACATCCGGATGGGTTACCGCCGACCTGATCCCGATGGGTTGATCGCTGATCCGGTTGAAGGACGCAACCGGCGCTCCGGTTCGTTCCGGACCATATTCGGGAAAGCCCTGAATTTCCTTTCCCGCCACTGAAGCAGCTTCCGCCAGCAACAGCGCGGCTGTCTTGGCTCCTTGTCCACCACGGCCATGCCACCTGATCTCGAAAATCTTGGCCACGGTACCGCCTCCCTGGTTCGTAACAGAGGAAAAAAGCAAAAAAAAACTAGCCGCTGTCACATCCCCGTGCCCACGTGCTAGTATAGCAAACCTGGAGATCGGCGGTCAATAAAAGCTGCTTCAACCAAGGAGCAGGTATTGGAGAAGAAAGATTAAAATCAACCCGGGAATGCCAAGGAAACCGACCACCAGAGCGGTTGCGGGGTTGATCGGGATCTGCACCCCCCATAAACCCCCGATCAAGTTGATCAACCACAGAAGAATCCCGCCCAGGAGCCCGCTGTAAACCAGGCGGACCAGGAACCGGAGGGGTATAAAAAGCAACCGCCCAAGGAAGTAGAGGAGCAGGAGACCGAACGCATAGGCCAGGACCACATTGTAATCCACGTCGAGAATCACCGCATCCACCGCCCCTCACATCATACTAAAGGGTTGGTGTGGATATTCCTGGCAGGAAACTCTGGGATGAGGGGTTCTTGGGATGAGGGGTTCTATGACGACAGGATGTTGGAGTCTTCCTTCGCCAGCTTCACCAGGTACATGTAGCGACGCTCCGCCGCTTCCACCGCGTAAATCGCATGGTCGATCAGGTCCGGGTCGCTGACCGAGTCGAACACAGCTCGCGCCGTGTTCCATTCCATCCGGGCCTGGCGGACGGTTTCCTCGAAAGACATCGGCGCAATCGGGATGACTTTCTCTTCAGGCCACATCCGGTCGAGCAACTGGTTCCAAATCCTGTTGCTGATCTTGTTGCCGATCTTCATCATCATGGAAACCTCTCCACGAAAGCTCTTGACCGCCGCCGTCCGCGACAGGTTTACATTGAACGACGGGCAGCTCTTCAGGATCATGGTTTCCATTTTCGCTCGGCTACATTCAGCTTCGACCACCTGCAACCGGCAAAAGCCGGCACGCCGCCAAGCGACCTTCCCGCCGTCTTAAAGATCCCGCCTCCCTTCCAGTGCCCGCGAGAGCGTGACCTCATCCGCGTACTCCAGGTCCGCGCCGACCGGAAGGCCGTGCGCCAGCCTGCTCACCCGGATTCCAAGCGGTTTCACGACCTGGGCAAGGTATAGGGCGGTGGTTTCACCTTCCACATCGGGATTGGTAGCCAGGATCATTTCCCTCACCCGGCCGTTTCGGAGCCGCTCCAGGAGTTCCTTGACCCGCAGTTCCTCGGGCCCGATACCCTCGACCGGTGAGATCGACCCGTTGAGGACATGGTAAAGCCCCTTGAACTCGTGGGTGCGCTCCAGGGCGAGGATGTCCCGGACGTCCTCGACCACGCAGATGATCTCCTGGTCCCGGCCCCCGTCGGCGCAGATCCGGCAGGGGTCGATCTCCGTCAAACCCCCGCAGATGGAACAGGGGGCGATCTTCGCCCTGGCGACGGTTATCGCCGATGCCAGGGCTTCGACGTCGGACGGCGGCCAGGTGACCACGGTCAGTGCGAGCCTCTGAGCGGTCTTGCGCCCGACTCCCGGCAGCTTGCCCAACTGGCGGATCAGCCTGGCCAGGGGTTCAGGGAACTGGCTCAAGGAAGCATCCCGGGCAGTCCCCCCAGACCTCCGGTCGCCTTCTTGAGCTCTTCTTCGGCCATGGCTTCCGCTTTTCGCAACCCCTCGTTGACCGCAGCCACGATCAAATCCTGGAGCATCTCCAGATCCGCTGGATCCGCAGCTTCGGGGGAGATGGTGATCCCCTTCAACTCTCGGGCGCCGCTCACGAGGACCTTGATGACCCCGCCGCCGGCCGTAGCCTCCACCGTTCTCTCCCCCAGGCGTTCCTGGGCCTGGAGCACGTCTGTCTGCATCTTTTGAAGCTGTTTGAACATCTTGTTCATTTGCTTACCCAAGGCTTTACCCCCCTGCTGGTTCCTTCACTGCTTGAAGCTTCCGTCAACTGCTTGAAGCTTTGTTCAGTGCTAAGCTTCAATTATTTTCTACTTTTTCGATCTTTACCGCCTGGTCCGAACCCCCGGGAACCGGGCTTTTTAGAGCGTTGCAAAGGCCCCAGCTCAACCTCGCGGCCGTCGAACAGGTCCATGACCCGCCGGAACGCATCCCCTGCGCCTGTTCCTGAAGCAGCCGGGACGGGCGGTTCTCCGAAGGTTCCCTCCTTCCCGGTCCGGGCTTTTGCAGCGGGTCCATCATTACGAGTCCGATCCGCTCCGGGCCTCACCGGGCGGGAAACAGCCGGGGTTCCGCCCTCTTGCAGGCCTGGCCTGGAGGGCGACAGGGATGAACCCCGGGGCGCGCCGGGGGCCAGTGAGGCCGGAGCATCCGAAACAGGGGCATCCGAAGCCGGAGCCTCTGATTCGGGAGCCTTCGAGTCAGAGGCCTTCTTGAGAGTCAGCGGCATTCCGTAGACCTCGGCTACGATGGCCTCCAGGGAGCTCCGGTAGCCCCGATCACCCAGGAT
>JACPQU010000004.1 GCA_016190305.1 Bacillota bacterium | reverse complement strand
GCCGTAAAAGCGCCGGCCTTTCTTGGACCGGCGGACGACGATGTCGCCGCCGCAGTCCGGGCAGGTCACTCCGACGCTTTCGACAATGGGCTTGGTGAAGCGGCACTCCGGGAACCCGGGACAAGCCAGGAACTTTCCGTATCGACCGTGCTTGACTACCAGGTTCCGCCCGCAATGCTCGCAGATTTCGTCGGTCACCTCGGGGGCGATCTCCACTTTTCCGATCTGCTCTTCGGCCCGATCGATGAGCTGGGCGAACGGGTTATAGAAGTCCCGGAGCAAATCTTTCCAGTCCTGCTTCCCGTCCTCCACGTCGTCCAGCCGGTTCTCCATCCGGGCGGTGAAATCGACGTCGATGATCGACGGGAAGTGCTCTTTCAACAGTTCAACCACCACTTCTCCCAGTTCCGTGGGCACGAACCGCTTTTCTTCCCTGATCACGTAGCCGCGCTCCAGGATCGTCTCCACGATGGGGGCATAGGTGCTCGGCCGCCCGATCCCCTTTTCCTCCAGGGTCTTGACCAGGGTCGCATCGGAGTAACGCGGAGGGGGTTGAGTGAAGTGCTGGGCCGGGTCCAGCCCCAGGAGCGCAAGGGCATCCCCTTCGGTGAGGGGCGGGAGCTTCTTCTCGTCGTCGTCCGCACCCTCATCCCGGCCCTCCACGTAGACCACCAGGTATCCCTTGAAACGGACGGTGGAGCCAGAGGCGCGGAAGATGGCCTCGCGGGCCTGGATGTCAGCGGTTACGAGATCCAGCACCGCGCTCTCCATCTGGCTGGCGACGAATCGATCCCACACCAGCCGGTAGAGGCGATACTGATCCCGGGTCAGGTGAGGTTTGACCTCTTCCGGAAACCGAAGGACGGTGGTCGGCCGGATGGCCTCATGGGCGTCCTGGGCTGTTTTCCGGCTCTTGTAGGTCCGAGGTGCTTCCGGCAGATAATCCTTTCCGTACTTGGTGCCGATCAAACTGCGGACCTCGGCGACGGCGGTTTCGGATACCCTGGTTGAATCGGTCCTGATATAGGTCACCAGACCGGTTGAACCCTGGGTGCCCAGGTCCAGACCCTCGTAAAGCTGCTGGGCGACGGCCATCGTCCGCCTGGCGGTGAAGCCGAGCTGGCGGGATGCTTCCTGCTGCAGGGTGCTCGTGATGAACGGGGGCTGGGGATGTCTTTTCCGCTCAGACGTTTTGACCTTGGCGACGATCCAGGAGCTTCCCTGCACGCCGTCGGTCACGGCCTTGACCTCGGCCTCGGTCTTGAGTTCCACCTTCCCGGCTTCGGAGCCGTGGTAGCGGGCCTCAAAAGCCGCTCCCGCCCTCGTCTTCAGCCGGGCGGTGAGCGACCAGTACTCTTCCGGCTGGAAATCCCGAATCTCCTGCTCCCGTTCGGTGATCAGCCTGAGGGCGACCGACTGAACCCGTCCCGCGCTGAGCCCCGGTCTGATTTTCCTCCAGAGCAGGGGGCTGAGCATATAGCCGACGATCCGGTCCAGCAGGCGGCGTGCCTGCTGGGCGTTGACCCGGTCCGAATCGACGGCCCTGGGGTGTTTGAAAGCCTTGGTGATGGCCCCTTTGGTGATTTCGTTGAACTCGACCCGGTAGTGATCCTTATTGGGAAGATCCAGGACGTTGGCCAGGTGCCAGCAGATGGCCTCCCCCTCGCGATCCGGATCAGGAGCCAGGTAAATCCGGTCGACCTTTCGGGCGGCATCCTTCAACTCCTTGATGATCTCTCCGCGGCCCCGGATGGTGATGTACTTGGGGCGAAAGTCCTTTTCGACATCGATCCCGAACTGGCTCTTGGGAAGATCACGGACATGGCCTCGGGAGGCCTTCACCGTGTAGCCCTTCCCGAGGAAGCGTGAAATGGTTTTCGCCTTGGCGGGTGATTCGACGATGACCAGGGCTTTCGTTGACTCCGCCACCCTTCCTGAAGCTCCCGGCTGGATGACTGCTGGATGACTGATGGCTAAATGACTATGGACGAAATTCACACTGGATAACCTTTACATTGTCTATATCGGTCAATTATATACTTTGTTCCGGTAGACGTGAATCGCACAGAATGCCGATCAATGCTGATCACCGCGGATCTTGGCCGCACCAGGGGGTGATTATGCACGGCGTACCGGCCTTCCTTCCAGCCGGGAGCCGGAACAGCTTCCCAGGGATCTGTACCACCAAGCCTCGGAGCTCCAGCCCGGTGAGCAGGGCGGAAGCCAGCGGGCCAGGGATCCCCGCCGCCTCGGCCAGCCGGTCGATGTGAACAGGGTCGTCCCCAAGCTTGGCCAGGAGGGCTCTTTCAGGTTCGGAAAGGGTCTCGAAAGATTCGGGGGATTCGGAAGATGCAAAGGATTCGGAAGTTCCTTGGATGGGGCCCCCGGCGACATGGATTCCTGGTCCGGTGAAGCCGGTAACGGCCCCGGTGCCCCCCTTGCCGGCCGCCATGCTTACGGCCCGGCGTGCTTCCGCCCGCTCCCGCGCCACCCCGCCGAACGAACCCAGTTCTTCCAGGATATCCTCGATCCCCTGGACCAGGCGTGCGCCCTGCTTGATCAGATCATGGCACCCACGGCTCCGGGAACTGGTGATGGGACCGGGCACCGCCAGCACCTCCCTGCCCTGTTCCAGCGCGAAATCGGTCGTGATGAGGGCACCGCTCCCCTCCCCCGCTTCGATCACCACCACCGCCCTGCTGAGCCCGCTGATGATCCGGTTCCGCCCGGGGAAATGGTGACTTTCGGGAGCGGTCTCCGGGGGAAACTCGGAGAGGATGGTTCCGTTCCGGGGGATGAGCCGGTAAAGCTCGCGGTGCTCGCGGGGATAGATGATGTCGATGCCGCAGCCGAGAACGGCCAGGGTGCGTCCCCCAGCCTCCAGCGCTCCCTCGTGGGCGGCTCCGTCGATCCCCCGGGCCAGCCCGCTGACGACGGTGACCCCCAGGGAGGCCAGTTCCGCCGCCAGCCGCCGGGCCGTCTTGAGGCCATACGCAGTGGCGCGCCGGGTTCCGACGATGGCCACCGCCGGGTCATCCTCCGGCAGCATCGATCCCTTGAGGTAAAGGACCGGCGGGGGATCGTGAATGGCTTTCAGGTAGCCCGGATACTCAGGATCTCCGAGGGTCAGGACGTTCGCACCCAGCCTCTGCGCCCGCTCCCATTCCGCCCGTGGGTCGATCCCCTCCCGGGCGACGGCAACCGCGGCGGCAAGATGGTCCCCGAGCCCGCGGGCCGCCCCCAGCGCGGCCGCCGGGGCCTTCCACACCGACTCCCCGGAACCCAGGAGGGAGAGGAGGGATCTGAGTCGTACCGGCCCTAGTCCCGGGATCCGGTTGAGGGCCAGCCAGTAAGCCTTTTCGGGAATTTCGCCGTCCAACACGGTCACGGCAGCCGTCGATCGCCGAGGACCGGAAAGGCCCGCCTGATCTCCTCAAGATGGTCGAGGTCGATCTCGCCGCACCCCACTTCTTCCCCGTCGCCGAGTTCCACCAGGACCCTTCCCCAGGGATCGACGAGCATGGATCCGCCCCCGTAGATCCGCCGGTCCCCGCCCTTCTCCCTACTTATCGCTTCACCCATCTCCCCGCGATTATGTCCGGTTCCGCTCCCGCCGGCCCCGCCGGAACGATCCGGGAAGGACTCTCCACTTTGCCCTGTGCCGGATGCGGCATCAACGCAGTTGACCCCGGCCATGTAGCACTGGTTTTCGACGGCCCGCGCCTGCAATAGCAGCCGCCAATGGGAAGAGCGCTCGGCGGGCCAGGCGGCGGGAAGGAGGATCACGCTGGCCCCCGCGGCCGCGTAGCCCCGGAACAGCTCAGGGAAACGCAGGTCGTAGCACACGGCCAATCCGGCCGTACCGGTGGGCAGCTCCGCGAGCACCGGTCGATCCCCGCTCCGGATATAACGGTCCTCACCCGCATGGCGGAAAACGTGGATCTTTCGGTAGGCTGCCAGGAGCGATCCGGCCGGACCGTAGAGGTGAGCGGTATTATATATGTAATCGCCTGACCCGTCCTCCCCCGCCGAACGCTCGAAGAGGGAGCCCGCAAGGTACAATCCGTGTTCCCGAGACAACCTGGAGGCGGCCGCAAAATGCCCCTCTCCCAGCCGGCAGGCTAGCCGGGCGCTGAGACCCGGGTAAAAACCAGTGCTCCACACCTCGGGGAGCAAGGCAACCTCGCACCCCATCCTCCGGGCCTCGGCGAGGGACTGCCGTACCCGTTCCAGGTTTCCTTCCACATCCCCGCGTACCGGCCCGATCTGAACCAGGGCCACCTTCAAGACGGTTTTCCGCAACGCTAACCCCCGCTTTCACCTTCCCACCGGGTCAGACCCAGAAGGTTGATGATGAAGATCCCGAAGATGGTCCCGGCGGAAACCAGGCACCAGGCACACCAGGCTCGCAGGATCACTCCTTCGATCCAGGTCAGGTAAAGGGAAAAAAGGGTTCCGGCCAGGGAGAAGCCGAAGATGGCCAGCGGTAAAACCAGGGGAATGGCTGGCCTGAGCCTCAAGCTCACGACAGCCAGAATGAAGAGAACGAGGTAAACCGACAGCCCCAGGAAGACCAGGGGGATTCCATTGAGTTCAGCGTAGGGGCTGGCATTCACCGCCCCGCAACCCTCACCCCCCAGACACCAAAAGGCCGATCCGGAAAGCCTCTGCCATCCCAGGTAAACGGTAGCCGTGATCCCGATGAACGACAGCACGGCCGTCCCCAGGTATGGGAAAGCAGCCTTTCGAACCGGAGACTTCAAGAACCCGATCAACTCCTTGCTCCTGGCTTCCCTTCCGCACATCAAACCTTTCACCGGCAGCCACGGTCGTCGCCACCCTGTCCGTTGACCGGAAGAGCGCGCTTGTTACGTTGAAATAATAGTATAGAAGGGCTATCCGTGTAAAGTATACTTGTGGAATAGGTTGGAGTGCTGATCCACCAAGTTTTGGAGGCTGGTCCTCAAGGTGTCTTGGAGACAGGGTATTCTGGGAACGGAGGACACCCATGGCACCGGCGGTTCGGCACCGACGGTTACCTGCCCCCGGATTTCAACTCCGATTCGATGACCCGCGCCAGGGTATCCGGCTGCCAGTTCTGCTGGACTTTCCCATTGATGAAGAAAGTTGGTGTCCCCTGAACGCCCGCTGCCTTACCCAGCTCAAAATCCCGCCGGACCAGTTCAAGGGTTTCCCGGGAATCCAGGCAGCGGTCAAACTCGTTTCGCTCCAGTCCGAGGCGCCCGGCGAACTCCTTCAAGCGCTCCTGCTGGAATACCCCCCGATTTTCACCCTGCTGATTCGCGAAGAGGAGATCGTGATACGACCAGAAGGCACCCTGGTTCGAGGCACAGGTAGCGGCCTCCGCAGCCCAGACCGATTCCATGCCCAGGAAAGGAAAGTGACGGTAAACCATTCTCGCCTTTCCGGTAGCAATGTACCGCTCGTCCAGGATGGGCTGAACCTCCTGGGCCGCCCGGCGGCACCAGGGGCACTGGAAGTCCGAATAGACCTCGATCGTCACCGGAGCCCCCGTTTCCCCCCGGCTCATCCCCTCGACAGGCACCCCGCCCGCAGGCTCCGGAGCATCGGTTCCTGGCCGGTTCAGCCAGATCAGGGTCACCGCGACCGCCACGGCAAGGACCGAGGTCAAGATGATATATAACTTGCGGTTCGGCGGGCACGCGGACATTTTTAACGGCAAAGGATATGACCTCCGTTTTCCGAACTGGAATTGCTTCCAGATGACCACCCGTCAACGGAAATTCTCCGTCCAGTATATCATCCTTGAAGAGTGAACTCTTTCGAGGAGAGTGACAGTATGCCGATGCCGGCTTTCCGGCTTTTAATTTGAGTCAATAGATCCTCAAAGTGTCTAATGGGTCGATGCTTGGAGGGGAAGCCTTTTCAGGAAAAGAAGAAGGCGCCTGAACGGCGCCCCCTCTGACGCTTTCTTTCTCCTATTCCGTTCAGGGAACACACTTGTGGATGGTGATCTTCTGCCCTGGGTAAATCAGGGACGGGTTCTCGATCCAGGGATTATCTTTAAGGATCTTGTCGATGGTCGTCCCGAAGTGCTTGGCGATCTTCCACAGGGTATCGCCTTTCTTGACTACGTAGATGATCGTCTCGGCATGTTCGGGCGTACAGGGATCCTCGCTTGGAGGTACATACAGGACGCTGGTCACAACCTCCCGCTGTACCGTATCGGTGACTTTGATGAAGAGATCGAGGATCGAAGTCTGCTCCGCCGCGAAGCTCGCTCCCTCAGGATCACCGAGGATAGGAATCAGCCGGTGCTCCACGTGCTCCACCGTGGGGATCAGGTGGGGATTGCTCTGCGG
>JACPQU010000049.1 GCA_016190305.1 Bacillota bacterium | reverse complement strand
CGGCGATCAGGAAATTCCTGCTAGTCCGGCTAATCCTGGATTTCTATTCCAGAACTTTCTCTTCCTTGCAGGATCTGCTGTTTGGCCTGCTGGACCTGTTCTCCTCCCGTTTGGCCTGTTCCCAGATCCGATCCATTTCCGAGATGGTCATATCCTCCGGGGTCCGACCCGAAGCGGCCGCCGCCTCCTCGATGAACCGGAATCGACGGACGAATTTCTGCACCGTGCCCAGGAGGGCCACCTCAGGTTCCAGGCCCTGCAAGCGGGCGAAGTTGACCACGGCGAAAAGCAGGTCGCCCAACTCTTCCTCGCGGTGATCCCCGCGGGCCTGCTCAAGCTCCCGAAGCTCCTCGAGGACTTTGTCCCAGGCACCCTCGGGGTTTTCCCAATCAAACCCCACCCTGGACGCCTTCCCTTGTACCCACCCGGCCTGCATCAGGGCCGGTTGATTCCGGGGCAGCCCCTCTAGAATCGACCTGCGGCCGGATTGAGCCTCGACGGCAGGGCTGTTCCCGGATCTGTCCTCCCGCTCCCGCCGCTTGATCTCTTCCCAGTTGCGCAGCACTTCCGCGGAGTTCTCGGCCTTCACTTCTCCGAAAACATGGGGATGCCTCCGGATAAGCTTTTCGTTGATCCCGCGGACCACATCCTCGATGGTGAAGCGGCCCTCTTCCTCAGCCAGCCTGGCATGGAAGACGATTTGCAGTAACAAGTCTCCCAATTCTTCACAGACTTTATGCCGGTTTCCATCCTCAAGGGCCTCCAGAACTTCGTAGCTCTCCTCCAGCAGGTAAGGGCGGAGGGAGCGCGGCGTCTGTTCCCGATCCCAGGGGCACCCATCCTCCCCACGCAGGCGGGCCATGGTATCCACCAGGGCCATGAACGCCTCCGAAATCCCTTCTCTCACCACTCTACCTCCCCGTGAGACCGAGCCGGCGCAGGATCTCGTTGAACCTAGGGCCGAACCACGGGATCATCTGCAACTCCTCCTCGGTCACCGCCTTGGAAAGGATCAACACCGCCCCGTAGATCCCCGCGCCTCCGGCGATCGCGATCAGGGTGCCCAACGTGTTCGAGCCGTATAGTTCCAGGATGGTCCGGTAAAAGGCCGTCACCGTCAGGGCCATAGCCGCCGAGGCCAACATGGGCTTGAGGATCCCGTCGCGCCAGGGGAAGGGGAAGCCGACCAGGCGGCGGAGGGCGATCACGTTGAGGACGGCCGCTACGAGGAAGCCGGCCGAGGTTCCCAGGGCGGCGCCCAGGATGTGGATCGACGGGATCGCCGTCAGGGTGAAGTTCATGACCGCTTTCACAGCCGCCCCCAGGAGGAGATTCTGCACGGGGATGTGGGTCTTTCCGAGGCCCTGCAGGGCGCCTGTGGTGGTCTGGTGCAGCAGCAGGAAGGTGATCCCGGCTGCCAGGCCTGCCAGTGGAATCCCCGCCTCTGGAGTGTTGTAGAGCATCTGGCTGATCGGCCGGGCGAGGAGGATCAAACCCAGGGTCGAAGGGAGGGCGATCAGCAAGGTAAGCTTCATCGCTGCTTCCACCCGGTTGCGAACCCGGCTGGATTGACCCAGGGCCAGGGCCTCCGAAACCGCCGGAACCAGGCTTGCGGCCAGGGCGACGGTAAAGATCTGGGGGAGGTTCATGAGCGGGGCGGCGAAGCCGGTAAGCTGGCCGTAAAGGCCGGTGGCCGCCTCCGGGGTGAAACCGGCGATCTGCAGCCGCCGTGGCACGATCACCGTGTCGATCAGTTGGATGATCGGGGAAACCAGGGCCGCCAGGGTGATGGGCACCGAAAGCCTGGTGATCTCCAGGGCAATCCGCCCTACGCCTTCCCTTCCGGGTTCGTCCGCACCCCCCCCGGGAAACCGCAACTGCTGGCCCCGGTACCAGTAGATGAGAGCCAGGAGAGCAAGACCGAAAGCGGATCCGATCACCACGCCGAAGGAAGCCCCCCCCGCCGCGAACTCCAGCCCCCTGGGCAGCAGCAGATAGGCCAGGAT
>JACPQU010000048.1 GCA_016190305.1 Bacillota bacterium | reverse complement strand
TCCGTCAAAGCGGCCTTGTCCGTCCTCGGGACGATGAGGTTCAGGTTCGCCAGGACGAGTTCCCCGCACCGGCGATAGAACTCCGCTCTCTTTCCTTCCTCCAGTTCCATGGACAGGGCGGATTCGAGGCGTCTCGCCCGCCTGAAACTCTGGTTTATGAGGCGGCGAAGCTGCTGGAGTTTGTGAAGGGTGTCATCACACGAGCGCAGTTGCTCCTGCAGGAACGCTGTCGCCTGGACCAGGTCCGGGCAGGGTTCTTGACGCTCCGGAGGCAGATGGCCCAGGGGCTGGATCCAGGCGTCCTGGGGCAATCCTTGCCCGGACGCCGCCGTCCCGGAGGTGATGAGAACCGGTGCCGCCCCAGCGCGGATGAGTACCGGCGCTGTCCGACCGTTTAGAACATCATCCCGGACCGCAAGCAATTGATCTGCCAGCCGCTCCATCTCTTCGGGCGTTGTTTCCGCTGTTTTTTTGCGTTGATCGACTCCGGCCCGCCAGCAGATCTCTCTCGCACCGAGCTGACCGATTCCGGTGAAGCACGCGGGAAGGATTGACGGCCATTCACGTTGAAAACTATCAATAACAATTCGCCTCAACGTACCGAGCAAAGTCTCCCGGGTCACCGAAACGGTGTCCAACCTTTCTCCCGCAGGTGGCAGGACGTATCTCCGGCCAGGCAATACCTGGCGTACCGAGCTTTTTTCGGCGGGTACCAGCTTGAGGGCTCCGAGGATCGTTTCCGTTTCGCCCTCCACCAGGATCAAATTGCTGTGCTTGCCCATCAACTCCAGGATCAGGCGAGGTTCCCGCCGGCGTCCGAGCTCGTCACGCGAGACGCAATGCAGGTGAATTACCCTTTCCCAGCCGGATTGCGTGAGGGCGGAGATCGTTCCCGGGATCAGATGGCGCCGTGCGAGGAGGCAGAACCCGGACGGTGTGCCTGTTGTGCGGCCCGGGGCGGCGCCGGCGAGATGAAACCCGGGATGGGAAGGCGAAGCGGATAGGATCAAGCGGTGGTTTTTACCCGCATTCCGGAGCACCAGGCAGATCTCCAGGTCCGAGACCTGATGGATCTTGTCCAGGCGTCCCCCCAGCAGGATCGGGCGTAATTCGGCCAGTAACCGGTGATAAACGAGGCCTTCCACTGAGGTTCCCCTTCGGCCCCCGGTCTTTCTCAAGGGGGCCCGCAACTCCGGCCCAGTATAGCACCCGGGGCGGAGGGGCGTCAAAGACTGCCAGGACGGAGGGCGGGAAAGAATAACCAAAGGAGGGATATGATGCCTTATCGGAAGCTGGGTCCGGGTCCCAAAGAAAAGAGAACCTTTGCGGTAATCGGTGCCGGACATGGAGGACAGGCCATGGCGGCCTTTCTTGCTTACAGCGGGCACCGGGTCAACCTGTACAACCGGCGTCCGGAGCGGATCGAGCCCATCCGGGCCCGCGGGGGCATTGAGATCGAAGGGGAGATCCACGGTTTCGGGAAGCTCGCGCTGGTGACCGCGGATCTCGGCAAGGCCCTGGAAGGGGCCGAGATCATCATGGTGGTGGTGCCGTCATCGGCCCACCGGTGCATCGCGGAGCGTTGCGCTCCTCACCTCAAGCCCGGCCAGTGCGTGCTGCTCCACCCCGGCCGTACCGGCGGAGCCCTGGAGTTCTACGACATCTTCCATCGCCGCGGCGTGCCGGAGGACGTGATCGTCGGGGAGGCCCAGACCTTCATCTACGCCAGCCGGAGCACCGGCCCCGGGGAGGTGCGGGTCCACCGGGTGAAGAACATCGTGCCCATCGCGGCCATGCCCGCCACGCGCACCCCTGAGCTGGTTTCCAAGGTGCAGGAGGCTTACCCCCAGTTTGTGGGAGCGCCGAGCGTGCTCAAGACGAGTCTGGACAACATGGGGGCCATCTTCCATCCGGCCCTGATCATCCTGAACGCCGGCCGGATCGAGTCCACCGGAGGCGATTTTGAGTTCTACTTCGAAGGCGTCACCCCCAGCGTAGCCAACGTTTTGGAGGCCCTCGACCGGGAACGGGTGGCGGTGGCCAGGGCCCTGGGGGTGCGCGCCCTGTCGGCCTTCGAATGGCTGGAGGCCGCCTACGGGGCCCAAGGACGGAACCTATGGGAAGCCATGCATGATAACGAAGGTTACGGCGGGATCAAGGCGCCCCCTACCCTGGAACACCGGTACATCTTCGAGGATGTGCCGGCCAGCCTGATCCCCATCATCTCCCTGGGCCGTCTCCTGGGGGTCCCCACACCCAGCATGCAGACCATCGTCCACCTGGCCCACCTGATCCACGGGATCGACTACTGGGTCGTGGGACGGACCGTGCGTGAGATGGGGCTGGATGGGATGAGCAAGGAAGAGATCATCCGCTATACCCTCGAGGGGAGGCGCTCGGCGTGAGCGGCCAAGCAGGGGGGGCGATGGACGGTCAGGCGAGTGGCCGGACGGACGGTTTTTCGGGCGGTCAAACGAGGAGCCCTGCGGGCGGCCCGGCTAGCAGCCCTGCTCCAAGGGGGCTCATCCTGGGGGCTGCCGTCGGGGACTGCGTACACGTCGCCGGAATCCAGAACTTTTTGCGGCTGGCGGAGAGCCACGGCTACCGGACCCTGTTTCTGGGCCCCGCCGTCGGCGTGGAGAGCCTGGCCGGGGCGGTGCGTACCCACCGGCCGGCCCTGGCGGCGGTGGGATACCGCCTCACGCCGGAAGCCCTTGTTCCGCTCCTGGCGGAGCTGGAGCAGGCGTTGGCCCGGGAGAGGGCTGAGGGACTCCGGCTGGTGTTCGGGGGCACAGCTCCCGTCGCCCGGGTGGCTGCGGCCAGCGGCCTCTTCAAGCGGGTCTTCAGCCCGGAGGACGGGCCCGCGGAGGCGGAGGCGTTCCTGAGCCGGGGGCTGGGCAGTGCCGAGGCGCAAGCGGGTTCAGGTGCCGGTTCAGGCATGAGTGCAGGGGAAACGGGTGCAGGGGTAGAGGCAGTGACCGTGACAGCAACCGTGATACCGGCGGCGGCAGGGACGGGGACGGGTGCAGCAGCAGAGCCGGGGGCTGGGACCGACGGTCCGGCGGGCGACCCCTTCCCTGGAGATCTCGTCGGCCGGATCCGTTTCCGGGCCCCCCATCCTCTCCTCCGTCACCATTTCGGTCTGCGGACGGTGGCCGGGACGGTGCGGGGGATCGAGGAGATCGCCGGGGCGGGGGTTCTCGACGTCGTCTCCCTGGGGCCGGATCAGAACGCTCAGGAGTGCTTCTTCCGCCCGGAGGAGATGGATCCCGGCCAGGATGGGGCGGGGGGGGTCCCCATCCGGAGCCCCGAAGATCTGTCCGCCCTCCACCAGGCCGCCAGGAGGGGCAATCACCCGTTGATGCGGTGCTACAGCGGCACCAGGGACGTCCTCCGTTTCGCCAAGGTCCTGCGTGAGACCATCGCCAACGCCTGGTGCGCCGTTCCCCTCTGCTGGTACAACACCCTGGACGGGAGGGGGCCACGCGGCTTTCAGGAATCCTTCAACGAGGCCCGGGCCCTGATCCGGTGGCATGCCGAGGGCGGGATCCCGGTGGAAGTGAACGAGTCCCACCAGTGGAGCCTGCGCTGGGCCCACGACGCGCTGGCCGTGGCCATGGCTTTCCTGGCGGCTTACAACGCCAAGACCCTGGGTGTGCGCCACTACGTGGCCCAGTACATGTTCAACAACCCGCCCGGGCTCTCCATGCCGATGGACCTGGCCAAGATGCTGGCCAAGATCGATCTCATCGAGTCGCTTCACGACGGCGGTTTCACCACCTTCCGGGAGGTGAGGGCCGGACTGGCCAGCTTCCCGGCCGAGCCCGGCCGCGCCAAAGGTCACCTTGCGGCGTCCACCTTCCTGGCCGCCGCCGTCCGGCCGCACATCGTGCACGTGGTGGGATACTGCGAGGCGGATCACGCCGCGACGGCGCCGGAGATCATCGAGAGCTGCCGGATCGTGGAAGGGGTGCTGGCCGGCTGCCTGCAGGGGATGCCTGACCCGGCGCTGGATCCGGCGGTGCAGCGGCGCCGGGAGCAACTGGTGGGCGAAGCCGGGCTGCTCCTGGAAGCCCTGCGCCGGCTGGCGCCTCCGGACCACCCGGATCCCTGGTGCGACGCTGCGGTCATCGAGGAGGCCGTCCGCCGGGGGATCCTGGACACGCCCCATTTTCAGGGGCACGCCTACGCCCGCGGGCGGGTGGTGACCGCCATTCGCGACGGGGCCTGCGTGGCCGTCGAACCCGGGAGCGGAAGGGTGCTGGGGGAGGCGGAGAGGTTGAGGTCGATCGGAGCGGATTTGGAGGCCTGAAAAACTAACTCGAAGGTAGATCCCGGCTATTCAGCGAATTTTCCGTACGTTTTCGCTTAAAGAGTTGAGGAGGAAACCCTTTGGGCAAGGGGAGGGTCCTGGTCACCGGAGGCGCCGGCTTCATCGGGAGCCACATTGTGGACCAACTCCTGGCTTCCGGCTACGAACCCTTTGTCGTGGACAACCTCAGCGGCGGCCGGCGCGAACACGTGCCGGCCGGAGTCCCTTTCTACGAGGCGGATATCCGTGATCGGGACCGGCTGGCGGCCGTATTCGCCGAGGTCAAGCCGGACTTCGTTTCCCACCAGGCGGCCCAGGTCTCAGTGGTCGTATCCATGCAGGATCCGGTCTTCGACGCCGAGGTGAACATCTTAGGGTGGCTTCGAGTGCTGGAGCAGTGCGCGCGGTCGGGCGTCAAGAGAGTGGTTTACGCGTCCTCCGGGGGAGTTCTGTACGGCGATGTTTTCGAACCAGCCGATGAAATCTTCCCGATCCGCCCCGTCTCGCCGTACGGAATCGCCAAGTGGGCCGGAGAAAAGTACCTGGAGTTTTTCGCCCGGGAACACGGTTTCAAGGGAATTGCCCTCCGGTATGCTAACGTGTACGGCCCCCGGCAGGATCCCTTAGGTGAAGCCGGAGTGGTGGCGATCTTCACCCAAAGGCTGCTGACCGGGGAGCCCGTTACCATCTTCGGCGACGGGAAAAACGTCAGGGACTACGTTTACGTTCAGGATGTGGCCAGGGCCAATTTGGCTGCGATTGAGGCCAATTTGCAGGACGATTTTACCGCCTTGAACATCGGCACGGGGATCGGGACCGATGTCAATAGCTTGGAAGTAAAGCTGAGACTCCTGACGCGGAATGAAGTATGCCGACAGATAAGGGACAAGGGTGAAGGATTGTCAGGGAGCGAGATAAGAAACGAGGGTGGCAAGAGTGCGGAACGTTCTCCCATCATCTACGCCGAACAACGTCCGGGAGATTTACGGTCAAGCCTCCTGTTCGGTCGGAGTGCCCAGAGAATCCTGGGATGGCACCCGGGGGTTTCAATAGAAACAGGGCTCCAAGAAACCGTTCGTTGGTTTATGATTTCGGGGACTCTTGACGAAGCATGAAGACCGATTGGCTCATTGTAGGGGCTGGTTTTACCGGGTGCACCCTTGCCGAACGGATTGCAAGCGTATTGGATCGGCGGGTCCTTATTGTCGAGCGCCGTGATCATATCGGTGGCAATGCCTATGATTTTTTAAACCACTATGGACTAATAATACATAAATATGGCCCCCATATATTTCATACTGATTCCCGCAAGGTTTGGGATTATCTTTCCAGGTTTACCAATTGGCGGAGTTACGAACACCATGTTCTGGCCGAGGTAGAAGGTCAGAAAATTCCGCTACCCTTTAATCTCAATTCCCTTAGAGTCCTTTTCCCAACTAAACACGCTGACCGATTGGAGGACCTTCTGATTGGTACCTATGGCTACGGGGTCAAGGTACCCATCTTGAAGTTATTCGAGGCTACCGTCGGCGATCTTAGGGAGCTTGCAAACTATATCCATGAATGGATCTTCTCTGGATACACCAAGAAGCAGTGGGGACTAGAGACAAAGGAACTCGATCCTTCGGTTCTGGAAAGAGTCCCTGTGTTCATCTGCCGTGACAATCGTTATTTTCAAGATCCTTACCAGGGTGTTCCCGAGGCGGGTTATACTGATATGTTTCGACGCATGGTGGTTCATCCCAGGATTAAACTTCTCCTGGGCTACGACTACCACGATATCTGGAAGGATATTCAGTTCGATAACTTGGTTTATACTGGATCTATTGATAGCTTCTTCAGTAATATTCACGGTGAGCTTCCCTTCCGTAGTCTCCGTTTTGATTTTAATACCTTGGAGCAGGAGTTTTACCAGGAAGTAGCAACGGTGAATTATCCAAACAGGTTCGATTTTACCCGGATTACAGAGCAGAAATATATCACCGGCCAAGTGGTCCCCAAGACTACTTTAATCACAGAGTATCCCCAGAGATACATGCCTGGTCACAACGAGCCCTTCTATCCAATCCCCCGCGTTGAGAACGAAAAAGTTTATCAGCTTTATAAACAAGAGGCAAAGAAATTAAAAGGGTCCGTTATTTTTGCCGGTCGACTGGCCGATTATCGGTACTATGATATGGACGATGCGGTTGCTAGGGCGCTGTCGGTATTCGAGGAAGAAGTGCTTACCAGGCTCTAAGTGTAAAAACCATTTTCCTGCTCCCTCTGTGTCAAGATAGACCCTCTATGTCAAGGGGGTCGAGAGAACCTTGACAACGAGATCATGGGTTATGCCGCCCGGGGGGCGTGAGCCTTCTGATCGGCCTGGAAGCGGGCGGCATCGTAAGGTTCCCG